>JALZDD010000485.1 GCA_030862715.1 Actinomycetota bacterium
GGCCGGATCCGCTATCAGCGGATCTGTTCGATCGACGGCGAGGAGGTGCCCTACTCCGAGATCGCGAAGGGCTATGAGACCGAGGACGGCGAGATGGTCGTGCTCACCGACGACGACTTCGCCAACCTGCCGACGACCTCCTCGCGCGAAATCGCGGTGGAGAAGTTCGTGCCGAGCGACCAGATCGACCCGATGCTCTTCGAGAAGAGCTACTACCTGGAGCCGGAGAACACCGGCATCAAGCCCTACGCACTGCTGCGTCAGGCCCTGCTCGAGGCCGACCGGGTCGCCCTGGTGACCGTCGCGCTGCGGCAGCGCACCACGGTCGCGGCGCTGCGCGTGCGGCCGACCGACAACGGCGACGTGATCGTGCTGCAGACGATGATGTGGCCCGATGAGATCCGGGTGCCCGACTTCAAGGTCGAGGCCGGCGAGATCAAGGACTCCGAGATCAAGATGGCCAACATGCTCGTCGAGACGCTCGCGGGCGACTTCCATCCCGAGGAGTTCTCCGACGACTACGCCAGCGCCGTCGAGGAGATGGTGAAGGCCAAGATCGAGGGCGGCGAGGTCGAGCGGACCCCCACCTCCACCAAGACCTCCGGCGAGGTCGTCGACCTGCTCGCCGCCCTGCAGCGCTCCGTCGCCGACGCGAAGAAGTCGCGTGGCGAGGAGGTCCCCGATGAGGCCGAGGAGAACAAGAAGAAGAAGCCGAAGGCGTCCTAGGGCAACACGTACCCAAATCTCTGGTGCCGGCGTGTCGAAAGCGGCAGGCTCTTCTCGACGCGTAGGCGACGACGCGCAACGGACGCGACGCCGACACGCAAGGAGAAGCCGATGCGCTACATGATGTTCGTGAAGATGGGCCCCGAGGCCGGGCCGCCCCCGGCCGCGCTGATCGAGGCGGTGGAGGCCGAGATCAAGCAGCAGTACGCCGACGGCATCCTGCTCGACGCCGACGGGCTCGGTCCCGCGGTGGAGATCCGGCTGACCGCCGGCGAGGTGACCCACATCGACGGGCCCTTCGCCGAGGCCAAGGAGGTCGCCGGCGGGTTCTCGCTCTACGAGGTCCGCTCACCCGACGAGGCCATCGAGCTCGGGCGCCGGATGATCCAGCTCCACGAGGAGCTGTGGCCGGGGCAAGACGTGGCCGTGGAGATGCGGCCGCTGTTCGGTCCGCCGACCCCGGCTGAATGAGCTCGCCCACCGAAGACGCGATCGTCGCGGTCTGGCGCAACGAGTCCGTACGTCTGCTCGCCGGTCTGGCGCGGATGACGCACGACCTCGACCTGGCCGAGGACCTCGCCCAGGATGCCCTCGTCACGGCACTGGAGCAGTGGCCGCACGAGGGCATCCCCCGCAACCCCGGCGCCTGGTTGATGTCGATCGCGAAGCGGCGCGCGATCGACGGGTTCCGCCGAGATGAAGTGCTGCGCCGCAAGGTCGCCCTGCTGGGCCACGAACTGGAGGAGGGTGAGATGCCTGACCTGGCTGCCGCGGTCGACCATATCGAGGACGATGTGCTGCGGCTGATGTTCCTCTCCTGCCATCCGGTGCTGGCGCCCGACTCCCGCACGGTGCTGACGCTGCGGCTGGTGGGCGGGCTGACGACCGCCGAGATCGCGCGGGCCTACTTCGCCAAGGAGTCGGCCGTCGGACAGCGGATCTCGCGGGCGAAGCGCACCCTGGCCGAGGTCGGGGCCTCGTTCGAGCTGCCCACCGGCGAGGAGCGGACGGCACGGCTGCGCGACGTGATGCAGACGATCTACCTGGTCTTCAACGAGGGCTACGCGGCGACGTCGGGGCCGTCGTGGACGCGGCCCGAGCTGTGCCTGGAGGGGATGCGGCTGGCTCGGATGCTGGCCGCGCACGCCCCGGGCGATCCCGACGCGCAGGCGCTGCAGGGGCTGCTGGAGATCCAGGGATCGCGGCTCGCGGCCCGGGCGGATGCCGAGGGTCACCCGGTGCTGCTCGAGGACCAGGACCGGACCCGCTGGGACCAGCTGCTGCTGCGGCGTGGCCTGGCCGCGGTCGACCGGGCGACGGCGCTCGCCTCGTCCGGCACCCCCGGCGGGAGCTATCTGGTGCAGGCGATGATCGCCGCGTGCCACGGCCGCGCCCGGCAGGCCGAGGACACCGACTGGGCCGAGATCGCGCGCCTCTACGACATGCTCGCGACCGGCGTCCCGGGCGCCGTCATCGAGGTCAACCGCGCGGTGGCGCACGGGCGCGCGTTCGGTCCCGATGCCGGGCTGACCATCCTGGCTGCCCTCCCCGAGGGAGCGCTTCCGGGATCGCATCTGCCCGTCGGCGTACGTGGTGACCTGCTGCATCGCGCCGGGCGGCACCGCGAGGCCGCAGCGGCCTTCGACGAGGCGGCCTCGTTGACCACCAACGCCGGCGAACAGGAACTTCTCGAGAAACGTGCGGCCGCGTGTCGAAGCCACGAGGTCTCGTCCGACGCGTAAGTATCAACCGAGTCTCGACAGGCTCGATCACCGCTGGATCAGGAGCAATGCCATGACCACCAAGACCACCACCTCCACCGACGGCTCGACCATCGCCTACGAGGTCACCGGCTCCGGACCGGCGCTCGTGCTTGTCGACGGAGCGCTCTGCTACCGCGAGATGGGTCCGTCGAAGGACCTCGCGGCGGCGTTGTCGGACAAGTTCACCGTCTACCGCTATGACCGCCGAGGGCGCGGCGAGAGCACCATCGCCAAACCGGCCACGCCAGGAACGGCGGAAGCCGTCGAGCAGGAGGTCGCCGACCTCGGGGCCGTGATCGAGGCCGCGGGCGGTCATGCCTACCTGCTCGGTCAGAGCTCGGGTGCCGCGCTGGCGCTGGAGGCGGCGCGAGCGGAGCTTTCGATCGACGCGATCCTCGCCTACGAGGCCCCGTTCATCCTCGACGACACCCGTGAGCCCAATGACGCCGATCTCGGCGACAGGGTCGAGAAGCTGGCCGAGAGCGGCCGCCGGGCCGCAGCCGTCGAGCTGTTCCTGCGGACCGTCGGGATGCCATGGGTTGCGGTCAAGGTCATGCGGCTGACGCCGGCGTTCAAGAAGCTGTCGGCTGTCGCGCACACTCTGTCGTACGACTTCTCTATCGTGCTGCCCTTCGAGCAGGGTCTGCCTCTTCCGCGGAACTACTACGAGCGCGTGAAGATGCCGGTGCTGAGCGTGGCAGGGAGCAAGAGCCCGACGTACATGACCAACGCTCAGCAGGCGATCTCGAAGGCCGTGCCGGACGGCCGCTACCTCGTCCTCGACGGGCAGAACCACATGGTCAAGGCCGGGGCCCTGGCTCCGGTGGCCACCGAGTTCTTCACCGCCTGACTGACCCCGCCGGAGCGACGCCTATCCTGGCGCCATGGCGCAGCTCTGGGACATCTCCCCACCGGTCCACGCATCCTCGCCGGTCTTCCCCGGCGACCATGCCACCGAGGTCGGCTGGACGTTCCGGATCGGCCCCGGGTGCCCGGTCAACGTCGCCGAGCTGACCCTGTCGGCCCACGTCGGTGCGCACGCGGACGCTCCTCTGCACTTCACGGACGGCGGCACGCCGGCCGGTGAGATGCCGCTGGAGCCGTTCCTCGGTCCGTGCCGCGTGGTCGACGTGTCGGGGGTGCGTCCGCTGGTCACCGTCGACGACATCGACGTCACGGATCTGCCGCCGCGCGTGCTGTTCCGGACGTACGCCACCCAGCCGGCGACCTGGGACGACGACTTCTGCGCGCTCGACCCCGCGGTGATCGACCTCCTGGCGGCCCACGGGGTGCGGCTCGTCGGCACCGACGCTGCCAGCCTGGACCCGTCCTCCTCGAAGGATCTTCCGGCCCATTTCGCGACCCATCGTCATGACGTACGCATCCTGGAGAACCTGCTGCTCGACGAGGTGCCCGCGGGCGACTACGAGCTGATCGCGCTCCCCCTCAAGCTCACCACCGCCGACGCCGCGCCCGTGCGGGCCGTGCTCAGGCCGATCAAGGAGATCAGCGAATGAACCGCGACGACGCGGTCGCTCTCGACCGGGCCGACCCGCTGGCCCCGCTGCGGGACCTCTTCGACCTGCCCGAGGGGACGATCTACCTCGACGGCAACTCGCTGGGGGCGCTCCCCCGCGCCACCGCCGGCCGGGTTGCCGAGGTCGTCACGCAGGAGTGGGGGCAGGGGCTGATCGAGTCCTGGAACACCTCCTCCTGGATCACTCTTCCCCAGCGCGTCGGCGACAAGGTCGCCCGGCTCATCGGCGCAGGTCAGGGGGAGGTCGTGGTCGCCGACTCGACCTCTCTCAACGTCTACAAGGTGCTCGCTTCGGCGCTCTCGATCGCCTCGGTCGACTCACCGGAGCGCCGGGTCGTGGTCAGCGAGCGCAGCAACTTCCCGACCGACCTCTACATCGCCTCCTCGCTGTGCCGCGAGCGTGGCTACGAGCTGGTGCTCGTCGACTCCCCCGACGAGATCTCGGCGTTGTTGGACCAGACCGCGGTGCTGATGCTGACCGAGGTCAACTACCGCACCGGCTACCTGCACGACATGGCCTCGGTGACCGCGCTCGCGCACGAGCACGGCGTGCTCACGGTCTGGGACCTGTGCCACTCCGCGGGCGCGTTGCCTGTGGACCTCGTCGAGCACGATGCCGACTTCGCGATCGGCTGTGGCTACAAGTTCCTCAACGGCGGCCCCGGCTCGCCGGCGTTCCTGTGGGTCAACCCGCGCCACGTCGACCGCTTCGAGCAGCCGCTGTCGGGCTGGATGGGTCACGCGGCGCCGTTCGAGATGTCGCCGGGCTACCGGCCGGCGGAGGGGGTCTCGCGCTACCTGTCCGGCACCCCCGCCGTCATCGGCATCTCCGCCCTGGAGTGCGGGGTCGACACGCTGCTGGCCGCCGAGGCGTACGGCGGTCTCGAGGCGATCCGGGAGAAGTCGCTCGCGCTGACCCGGATCTTCGCCCACCTCGTGGCGTCCCGGCTTCCCGGGTTCACGATCGAGTCCCCGCTGGACGACGACCAGCGCGGCAGTCAGCTGTCGCTGAGTGTCAGCGACGATGGGGCGTACGCGATCGTGCAGGCGCTCATCGAGCGCGGCGTGATCGGCGACTTCCGCGCAGGATCAATTGCCTCGGGCTCCGCTTCGGCAGGGTCCCCAGACATCCTGCGGTTCGGCGTCACCCCGCTCTACACCCGCTACGTCGACGTGTGGGACGCCGTCGACCACCTGGTCTCGGTGATGGACAACGACGAATGGCGCGATGAGCGCTTCTGGACCCGAGGAGCAGTCACATGAGCAGCACGCAGGATCTTCCGATGGACTACTCCGACTACCTCCACCTGCCGGAGGTACTCGGCGCGCAGCACCCGCTCTCGGGCGACCACAACGAGATGCTCTTCATCGTGCAGCACCAGGCGATGGAGCTGTGGATGAAGCTCGCGCTGCACGAGCTGACCGAGGCGCAACGGCTCCTCGCCGAGGATGCGGTGCGCCCGGCGTTCAAGGGACTGGCCCGGGTCTCCCGGATCATGGAGCAGCTCGTGCACGCCTGGGACGTGCTCTCGACCCTGACCCCGACCGAGTACGACAAGTTCCGCCCCTACCTGGCCACCGGCTCGGGCTTCCAGTCGTGGCAGTACCGCTGCATCGAGTTCGCGCTCGGCAACAAGGCCGCCTACACGCTTCGCGTGCACGAGGGTCGGCCGCACGAGCAGGATGTGCTCGCCGCGTACGGACATCCATCTCTCTACGACGAGTCGCTGCGGCTGCTGGCCCGACGGGGCTTCGACATCCCGGCTGATCATCTCGACCGGGACTGGAAGCAGGAGTACGCCGCCTCCGACGCCGTCGAGGCCGCCTGGGGCGAGGTCTACCGCGACCCGGAGAAGCACTGGGACCTCTACGAGCTCGGCGAGGAGCTCACCGACCTCGAGACCGCCTTCCGGGTCTGGCGGTTCCGGCACGTGACCACCGTCGAGCGGATCATCGGCTTCAAGGTCGGCACCGGCGGGACCAGCGGTGTCTCCTACCTGCGCAAGCAGCTCGACATCATCCTGTTCCCCGAGCTGTGGGCGATGCGCACGGGGCTGTGAGTCAGCGCGCGAGCTTGCCCCGGAGCCGCTCGGCGAGACGTACGGAAGCCTCGATCTCGACCTTGCGGATCGAGACGGACTCGATGTTGATGCCGAAGGGCACGCCGAGCTGACGGCAGAAGGACATCAGCTCGATCGCCGTGGCCTCGGCCTGTTCGAGGGAGGCGTCGAGGGTGTCGGTGGCGTGGCGCAGCTCGTTCTCGATCCAGCGAGGTACGTCGACGCCGAGCCAGCGCAGGAACTCGAGGGTCTTCATCGAGCCGCAGACGGAGAAGGTGAACACGATCGGCACCGGCTGCAGGCCACGGGACTCGCACTCGTAGCGGTAGTCGGAGACGAGGTTCTTGGCGGCGTTGACGTCGTACACGACCTGCGTGACGAAGTAGGAGCAGCCCGCCTCCTGCTTGGCGATCAGCCGAAGGTGCTCGTCGCCCTTGGCCGTGTGTCGCTCGGGGATCGCGACGGCGCCCAGGAGCAGGTCGGGGTTGGTCTCGTTCCGGATCTGCTGGGCACGGCGCAGGCTGGTGGCGACCCGCTTCTCACCCGAGGAGGCGCCGACGAAGACCGACAGCGCCTTGGCCGGGTCCTGGGTCTTGACCCAGTCGCGCAGCGTCGGCTCGTCGTACTTCCCGGTGGCCCGGTAGACGACGGCCGGCACATCGAGGCCGGCGAGGTTGCGCTCGAGGAACTCGGCGGGGTCGAGGGTGCGTACGAACGGGAACGGCCGCTCCTCGGGGTTGCGGTCGGACTCGTCGTCGATGTCGTAGAGGATCAGCCCGTCGACATCGAGGGGCCGGATCCGCTCGAGCGTGACCTCCGCGATCTGCTGCACCCTCTCGGGCGCCGTCGTCACCCTCGGCGGGGTGACGGCGAACAGAAGAATCTCACCGGCCCGGTCATTGATGCGCTGCTGCAGATCCACGACGTCAACGCTAGCCGAGCCGTGCCGACCCGGCGCGTCTGTCCCACCCCAGAGCGCCGAGTCGGCGTCGATCAGTAGACGCTCGGCCCCGAGGCGGGGGCGTCGTAGGCCTCGGTGTCCGGCTTGATCTTGAACAGCTCGGCACGGCGCTTGATCGTCTCGGCGCGAGCCAGGCGCGGCTTGTCGCTGCCGTCGCGGATCACGCGGCCGCCTTCCTCGAACTTCTGGAGGAACTCGTGGGCCCAGGTCACGTCGGACGGGGACGGGCTGAACGACTCGTTGATCACCGAGGGCTGCTCGATGTCGAGGCAGAGCTTGCCGGTCATACCCATCGCGACGCCGTCGGCGGACTGCTCGCGGAGCAGCGGGTGGCTGCTGCCCACCGTCGGGCCGTCGATCGGGCCGGGCAGGTCGCCGATCCGGGAGGCGAGGACGAGCTTGGTCCGCGGGTAGGCCATCGCGAGCGGGTCGTTCTCCGCACCGGTGTCGCGGCGGTAGTCGCCGGAGCCGAAGGCAAGGCGGTAGGCGCCGCGGGCGCGCGCGATCGTCGCGGCGTCCTCGATCCCCAGCGCCGACTCGAGCAGCGGGATCACCGGGGTCTTGCCACCCAGGCGCTGGAACGTGTCGGTCACCTGGTCCGGCGACTCGGTCTTCGCGAGCATCACACCGGCGAGCGTCTCGATCCCGGCCAGCGCCGCGATGTCGTCGCTCCAGTCCTCGGTGGTCCAGTCGTTGATGCGTACCCAGGCACGGCCACCACCCTTGAGCCAGCTGGTCACGTTCTCGCGCGCCTGCGACTTGAGCGAGGTGTCGATCGCGTCCTCCATGTCGAGGATGATCTGGTCGGCTCGGCTCAGCTGGGCGTCGTCGAAAATCTCCGTACGCATCGCGGAGACCAAGAGCCAGGACCGGGCGTTGTGGCCCTCGACTCGTTTGGCTTCGCGCACCTCGCGCTTCTCGGCGATCTGGCTCGTGCTCATCGTTCGTCTATCTCCCTACTGGCGTCCTGGGATGGACGCGACTTCGGACGCTAGACCAACTTCTCGGTGACTCGCGAGTAGGAAGAGGCCTGAGGCAGGTGTTGAGACATGACTCACGTCGCTGCCTCCTGATCGAGCCGCGGGTCGGCCTACATCAACCGGCGCGCGAGGCCGACACCCCGACCGGCGCCTCGACGACGACGTACGCCTTCGCGCCTGCAGCGTCGAGTACCTCCCGCAGAGCGACTACACGATCACCGTCACCGCACCTGATGGATGCGGGTCGTGGGTAAGACCTCGCGTACGGTCACGATCATCTCAGCCGGGGAGATCCGGGGCGGACAGGACTTCGGGGTCGACGAGGCGGCCTCGCTGAGCCCCACACCGGACCCGACGCCCACACCGGACCCGACCTGCGTGCCGACCCCGGTGGAAATGAGAATCCGCCGACGGCCCCGAACCCGGGACCGCCGACGGAAACCTCACCTCAGAGCTTGCTTCCCGAGGTGCTCACCGTGACGGCGCGTCGAGCCTCCCGAACGCGAGGTTGACCTCCTCGTTGACCACCGAGGTCGCCCAGATCTCCCACCGCAGCGGGTGATCCAGGATGGCCTCGGGGAACCGCTCGCGGATCGCGGTCGGGAAGTACGCCACCAGGCGCTTCGTCATCTCCGGGTCCGCGGCCGGGTCGGGTACGCCCTCGGCGACCAGCTCACGCCGGCGCTCGATCTTGGTCCAGGCGAGCACGACGGCCAGCTCGGGGGCAGTGAGGCCCTCCCCCGCCTCCAGACGGCGCGCAACCTCGGCCGAGGAGGGCAGGCCCTCCACCTCGCGGTCGAGCAAGCCGGCCGTGACCCACTCCGCGATCTGGCGCTCGTGAGCCTCCAGAAGCTGCGGGGCCGAGGCCACCGCACGGGTCAGGGTCACGTTGTGGGCCTCGTTGTCGGCCAGCACCAGCGCGGCGACCTCGTCGGTCATCTCCTCGAGGAGCTCGTCACGTGCGGCCAGCGTCAGCGAGCCCGCGCGTACCTCTCGCTCCAGCAGGATCTTGAGGTTGACCTCGTGGTCGGAGGTGTCGACACCGGCGGAGTTGTCGATCGCGTCGGTGTTGATCAGCCCACCCTTGCGGGCGAACTCGACGCGGCCGGCCTGGGTGATGCCCAGGTTTCCGCCCTCACCGACGACCCGCACCCGCAGCTCGGCGGCGTCCACCCGGACCCCGTCGTTGGCGTGGTCACCGGCGTCGGCGTCGGTCTCGCTGGACGCCTTGACGTACGTCCCGATCCCGCCGTTCCACAGCAGGTCGACCGGCGCGC
>JALZDD010000523.1 GCA_030862715.1 Actinomycetota bacterium
AGCGGGCCCTACGTCACCGGCGCGCTGGTCACCTTCCTGGTGACCGTCGCCGACATCACCGTCTTCAACATCGGCTCCGCCTTCTGGGGGCTGGTGGTCGGTGTCGCGGTCAGCGTGCTGCTCGACCACGACAGCCGGAACAACAGCAGGGAGAAGTCATGACCACCACAGACACCACCTACCCCGACGCGACGATGCGCTACGGCGCCACTGCTCGCCAGGTCGCCGACGTCTTCGAGCCGGCGGAGGCGACCGACTCGCTCGTGCTGTTGCTCCACGGCGGGATGTGGCGCGACTCCGACCGGATGCGCACCTGGTCGGCCGGCCGGGCCCTGGCCGAGGCGGGCCATCTGACCGCGACGGTGGAGTACCGGCACGGACCCGGCCAGTGGCGGCAGGCCTTCGAGGACGTCGAGACCGCGATCGAGTCGATCCAGCTCAGCGGCCGGGAGTGGACCATCCACAACGACGCACCCCGCCGGATCACCCTGATCGGCCACTCCTCCGGCGGCCAGCTCGCCCTGTGGGCGGCCGCCCGGGCAGGCACCCTCGTCACCGGCGTCGTGGCCCTTGCTCCCGCCGCCGCGCTGGCCGCGATGAGCCAGGACGGTCTCGGCGACGGTGCGGTCGAGGAGTTCCTCGGCGGCACCCCGTCCGAGTCACCCGAGGCGTACACCGCTGCCGACCCGATCGGCCTCGCCCCTCGGGTCCCGGTGCGGGTCCTGCACGGCGCTGCCGACACCGTGATCCCGCTCGCGGTCTCCGAGCGCTACGCGGCAGCACACCCCGGCGTACGTCTGGAGGTGGTCGACGGCGCCGACCACTCCGCCTGGGGCGACCCGGCCTCGACGGCCTGGCCGCACCTACTCACCGCGGTCAGAGAGGTATGAGGGTCGAGGCGAGTCCGAGCAGCGCGCAGACGCCGAGGGTGCGCATCGTGCTCCACCCGCGCCAGAAGACGAGCGCGATCGCCACCGCGGTGATCGCGAACGCGACCGGATCCCACGAGGACAGGATCGGAAGGTCCAGGTCGACCGGCCCCCAGGCCAGGGTGCGGGAGCTGTCGAACAGGGTGTGCAGCGCGAAGAAGAGCGCGAGGTTGGCGATCACGCCGACCACCGCCGCGGTGATCCCGGTGAGCGCCGCGGTGAGGTGTTGGTTGTTCCGAAGGCGTTCGACGTAGGGGGCGCCCAGGAAGATGAACAGGAAGCAGGGGACGAAGGTCACCCAGGTCACCAGCAGCGAGGCGATGACGGCCGCCACCCAGGGGTCGAGGGTGCCCGGGTTTCGGTAGGCGCCCACGAAGGCGACGAACTGCACGACCATGATCAACGGTCCCGGGGTGGTCTCGGCGAGCGCGAGACCGCGGACCATCTCGCCGGCCTTCAACCAGCCGAAGACGTTGACGGCCTGATGGGCGACGTAGGCGAGGACCGCGTACGCGCCGCCGAAGGTGACGACGGCGGCGCCGGAGAAGAACAGGCCCTGGTCCACGAACACGCTGTCGCGGCTGAAGACGATCGCCGCCACCCCCACCGGGGCGAACCACAGCACGAGGCCGAGCACGAGGATCTTCAGACCTCGAACCTTCGAGGGGGCGTCGTGGTGCAGGGCGTCGTCGCTGATCAGCGGCTCAGGGCCGTCGTCCGTGCTGCCGTGACCCTTGCTCCGGGTGAAGGCGGGGACCCGCATGCCGGCCAGCCAACCGAGCAGAGCCGCGATGAGGATCACGACCGGGAACGGGACCTTGAAGACGGTCAGGGCGACGAACGAGGCGACCGCCATCGCGACCAGGATCGGATGGTGCAGCGCTCGCTTGCCCACGCGCTGCACGGCCTGGACCACGATCGCGATCACCGCGGGCGCGAGGCCTGCGAAGAGCCCGGTCACCAGCGCGGTGGATCCGGCGCCGACGTACAGCGCCGAGAGGGCGAGGAGCGCGACGACGCCGGGCAGCACGAACAGGACACCTGCGATGAACCCGCCGAGAGTGCCGTTGAGCAGCCAGCCGACGTAGATGGCCAGCTGCTGGGCCTCGGGACCGGGCAGCAGCATGCAGTAGTTGAGGGCATGGAGGAACCGCTGCTGCCCGATCCAGCGCTTCTCGTCGACCAGCTTGTGCTGCATGACCGCGATCTGGCCGGCGGGCCCGCCGAAGGTCTGCAAGGAGATCGCGAACCACGCGCGGGTCGCCTCCCGAAGCGGGATCACGTCGTTCGCGCGTGCCTTCTCGAGCGTCATGGCGTATCCGTTCGGGTGGGCAGGGTAGGTCGCGGCTCAGGAGCGCGGGACGACGACGTCGTCGGCCTTGTCGCCGGCACCAGGGTAGAGAGCCAGGATCAGGAGTACGCCGACGACCAGGCCCACGAGTTGCGCGAGGATGAACGGAGCCACCGAGCCCGGCGCGATTCCGGCGAACGTGTCGGAGAAGATCCGGCCGATGGTGACGGCCGGGTTGGCGAACGAGGTGGAGCTGGTGAACCAGTAGGCGGCGCCGATGTAGCCGCCGACCGCGGGCGCGGCGAGGGCGCCGCGGTCGCTGCGTACCAGGGCGAAGATGAGGGCCACGAGACCCGCCGTGGCGACGATCTCGGCCACGAAGTGGCCGCTGGTGGCGCGGTCCTTGGTCGAGATCGCCTGGTCGACGTCGAACATCACGTTGGCCAGCAATGCGCCACCAATGCCGCCCGCGACCTGGGCGACCACGTAGGCGCCGACCTCGGCGAGCGAGAGCCCCTTTCCGGCCCTTCGGCCGAGGAACCAGTCGGCCAGGGAGACCACCGGGTTGAAGTGCGCCCCCGAGACGGGCCCGAACATCAGGATCAGCGCGGCGAGCCCGAAGACGGTCGCCATCGAGTTCTCCAGGAGCTGCAGGCCGACGTCATCGGGGGAGAGCTGCTGGGCGGCGATGCCGGACCCGACGACCACGGCGACGAGCAGGGCGGTGCCCAGGAATTCGGCCAGCAGGCGGCGCGGGAGGGAAGAGATCACGTCCGCATTCTTGACGTCCGGCGATTACTCAGTCAACATTGAGTCAATGGAGGTTGAGAGACAGCCGGAGCTGGTACGCCGGGCCAAGATGCATGCAGCGCTCGGTGATCCAGTGCGTCTTCGGATCGTCGACAGCCTCCAGATCAGTGATGCCTCCCCCACAGAGCTCGCCGGGATGCTCAATGTCTCGTCGAACTTGTTTGCTCACCACGTGCAGACGTTGGTGAGCGCAGGTGTCGTGTCCC
>JALZDD010000547.1 GCA_030862715.1 Actinomycetota bacterium
TCAGCGCACTCTCCATCCCGCTCTCGATCCTGATCACCTTCATCGGGCTCTACCTGTGGGGATACTCGCTCAACATCCTCACCCTCGGCGCGCTGACGATCGCGATCGGACGCGTGGTCGACGACTCGATCGTGGTGATCGAGAACATCAAACGACATCTCGGCTACGGCGAGGAGAAGGTCACCGCGATCCTCAACGGGACCAAGGAGGTCGCCTCGGCGGTCACCGCCTCGACCATCGCCACCGTCCTGGTCTTCGTGCCGATCGCGCTGGTCGGCGGCTTCGTAGGGGAGCTGTTCCGGCCGTTCGCGCTGACGGTCACGATCGCCATGCTCTCCTCGCTGCTGGTCGCGCTGACGATCGTGCCGGTGCTCTCGTACTGGTTCCTGAAGAAGCCGGCGCTTCCGGCTGGCACGGTGCCGGTGACGGATCTGGACGAGGGAGAGGAGGCCGAGCCCAACGTCCTGCAGCGCTACTACCTGCCGCTGCTGCGGTGGACGATCCGGAAGCCGGTCGCGGTGATCACCGCTGCCGTACTCCTGCTCGGCGGTTCGCTCGCGCTGGTCCCGCAGCTCAAGGTGGAGTTCATCGGTGACACCGGGAGCGACACCGTCAGCGTCACCCAGACCTTCGACTCAAGCGTCGACATCGGCGAGGTCACCAGCCAGGTGACGCAGGCCGAGAAGGTCATGGGCGATGTCGACGGGGTCGAGGACGTCGTGGCGACGGCGAGCCTCGCCGGCGCCGGCCAGACCGCCGCGATGCCTTCCGGGCCGATGGAGTCGACATCCGGCGACACCACCGCCACCTACACGGTCAAGCCGTCGGAGGGCGCCGAGGTCGCAGAGGTCACCGACCGGGTCGAGGACGCGGTGCAGGAGCTACCGAACCCGGACGCCATCACCGTCGGTGAGGACGCCGGTGGCGTCGGCAGCTCGACGGTGGACGTGCAGGTCACCGGCACGGACGCGGAGACCATGGAGACGGCCACCAACCAGGTGTACGCCGCGCTCGAAGACACACCCAAGACCACCGAGGTCCGCAGCAGCCTGGCCGAGAAGCAACCCACCCTGCGGGTCCAGGTCGACCGGACCAAGGCCGCCGCGCACGGACTCACCGAGCAGGCCGTGGCTGGGATCGTCGCCTCGGCGATGACCCCGCAGAGCGTCACCGAGATCAGCATCGAGGACCAGCAGCTGTCGGTCTACGTCGCCGGCGCCTCGGTGGAGACCACGGAGCAGGTCAGCAACCTCCCCCTCGGCACCGGGAACCTCCAACTGAAGGACGTCGCGAAGATCAGCGAGGTGGCCGGGCCGTCCAGCCTGGCTCGCACCGGCACCGATCTGGTCGCCACGGTGTCCTTGACGCCGGCCGACGGCGAGCTCGGAGCCGTCCAGACCGAGGTCGACGAGCGTCTCGGCGAGCTCGATCTTCCCGATGGCGCCGACACCACGGTCGGTGGTGTCTCGGAGCAGCAGTCCGAGGCGTTCGGCCAGCTCGGCCTGGCCATGCTGGTGGCGGTCGGCCTCATCTTCGTCCTGCTCGTCGGGCTCCTGCGCTCGATCGTGCAGCCACTCATCCTGATGATGTCGATCCCGTTCGCCGCCATCGGGTCGCTGGGGCTTCTCTTCGCCA
Organism: Actinomycetota bacterium; assembly: GCA_030862715.1. Next base: position 1,636 of record JALZDD010000547.1, read on the forward strand.
CCGGCACCCCGTTGGGCGTCTCCGCGTTGATCGGCATGCTGATGCTCATCGGCATCGTGGTCACCAATGCGATCGTGCTGATGGATCTCATCAACCAGTATCGACGCCGTGGCCAGTCGGTGGCCGATGCCATCCACCACGGCGCGGGACGCCGCGTACGTCCTGTCGTGATGACCGCTCTGGCGACGATCTTCGCGCTCGTCCCCATGGCCACGGGGATCACCGGTGGAAGCGGCTTCATCTCGCAGTCCCTGGCCATCGTGGTCATCGGCGGACTGGTGTCCTCGACCCTGCTCACGTTGCTGCTGGTTCCGGCCGTCTACCAGCTCGTCGAGGGCCGTCACGAGCGGCGCGAGCGCCGGCGTCAGCGCCGGGGTCAGCGTCAGTCTCGGCCGAAGCGAGCCGAGCGGCAAACGATGACGGTCTCCGAGCTGCGTACGGCCATCGCCGACATGCCCGGAGAGAGCGAGGTGGACATCGACCTCGTCGTGCTGTCAGGAACCCGGAGTGATCAAGCCTGACTCATAGGCCCAGATCACGAGCTGTGCACGCCCGGGAGCGTCGAGCTTGGTCATCATGTTGTTCACATGCGTCTTCGCGGTGAACGGCGAGATGACCAGCTCGTCGGCGATCTCCTGGTTCGACAGGCCACCGGCCACCAGGATCAGGATCTCCCGCTCCCGGGGTGTCAGCACCTCCAGGCGCTGCGCGTCATAGCGCCCGTTCGTTCCCACCGTGCGGTCGACCTTCAGATAGCGGCCGATCAGGCTCCGCGTGGCCGCGGGGGACAGCAGCGACTCCCCGTCGCGCACCGCACGTACGCCGCGGACGATCTCGTCCGGCTCGGCACCCTTCCCGATGAACCCGTCGGCGCCGGCCCTGAGGGCGGCCAGGAGGTATTCGTCCTCCTCGAACGTGGTCAAGATCAGGACTCGAGTAGAGCCGAGGTCGTCATCGGCACGGATCGCGGAGGTCGCCTCGATCCCGTCCATCACCGGCATCCTGATGTCCATCAGGACCACGTCGGGATGGTGCTCGCGGGCGAGGCGTACGGCATCGCGGCCGTTGACGGCCTCACCGACGACCTCGATCTCTCCCGTCCCGCGGAGCAGCTCGACCACGGCCGTCCTGATCAGCACCTGGTCGTCGGC
>JALZDD010000556.1 GCA_030862715.1 Actinomycetota bacterium
TACCAACTGAGCTAACGGCCCGCCGGGAGTCTACCGGAGCAGCTGTCGTGTCCTATTCGTGGTCGCCCGGCCGCGCCGACGATCTTCCGCGCTCGCTGTTGATCTGGGCGCATCGCTCGGCGGCCGCAGCCCCCGTCAGCGCGTGCTCGAGCAGGAGCTGCGTCCAGTGCTCGTAGCGGGCGACCTCGACCGGATCGGCGATCTCGAGGTCACCGGCGCTGGTCTCGAGGGTGACGATCCGGTCACGCTGGTCCCAGCCGTGCTGGACCAGGACGGGGAAGCTCTCGAAGGGGACTATGCCGATGGTCGCCTGGGTGGTGGTCGCCAGATTGGCGATGTGATCGATCTGGGCACGCATGATGTCGGGCGAGCCGACCAGGTGATGGAGGGCCGCCTCGCCGACCAGGAGGGTGATCGACCGGCCGCCTTCGTAGAGGATCGCCGAGCGACGCAGCCGCGCCGCGATCACGTGGGAGAGCTCATCGGCGACGGCATCCTGGTCCCGCGAACCGCCTGCCAGCGCCAGCAGAGCACGCGCGTAGTCGGGGGTCTGCAACAGCTCGGGGACACTGTGCGGCTGAAAGCTGGTCAGGACCTTGGTGGCCACCTCGGTCGCTGCGTACGCATCCTGGTGCTCGGCACCGTCGCCGGCCGGATGAGCGTCGCGGAACGCCGCCTGCTCCTGGTCGGCGCGGGCACGGAGCGCGAGCAGCATCTCCCGGTCGGCACCGACCGCGGCCGCCCAAGCACGGACCTCGGCCTCGGAGACCCACTGCCGGCCCGACTCGATCTTCGACACCTTCGGCTGGGACCAGCCCGAGCCCAGGGCATCCGCCAGGTCGGCTCCGGTCAGGCCGGCGGCGCGACGGGCATCTCGGAGCGCCTCGGTCAGTGCTTCACGGGCTCGACGGTTGGGGCGGGGCACGGGGAGGAGCCTCCTTCGACGGATTCGACGAACCACCATCGTGCCCGATGGGCATACCGTACGTCCAGATGCACATCATGATTGGCAAGATCGAAATATTATGCTATACTGATTCCGGGGTCGACGTCGACAGGAAGGCAGGGCCTCGATGAGCATCCGACGAACCCACCCCGGACGACCGCGCCTCGTCCCCCCGAACACGGCAGCCCCACCGCGCGAACAAGTGCTCCATGCCGCGGCGCAGCTGTTCGTGACCAAAGGCTTCGCAGCCACCTCGACCCGCGAGATCGCCGACAAGGTCGGGATCAGGCAGGCCTCGCTCTACTACCACTTCACCGGCAAGGACGAGATCCTCGCCGAGCTCCTGGAGCGGTCCGTCCGCCCCACCGTCGATCGCGTCGACCAGATCGAGCAGCTGACCGTGTCCGCGAGCCCCGAGACCGCGCTCTACCTGCTGGCCCTCGTCGACATCCACACGCTGGCCGAGGCACCGGACAACATCGGCATGCTGGCCACCCATCCCGATGTGACCAGCAGCGAGGCGTTCGACGCCTTTCGCAGCATTCGCGCCGAGCTCGCCGACGCCTACGGGCGAATCGCCACCCAGGCTGCAGCGCCCGGCGTCGCCACGGCGGCCGAGCCGGGCCACCTCGGCGAGATGCTGATGCATCTGATCGAGGTCACCACCAGCCTCCGCAGCGGCGGAGTGCCTATCGACGACGCGACCGCCGCCGTCATCGCCTCGACCTGCCTTCGCGCCTGTGGGATCCCCGACAGCCGCATCGCCCAGGCAGCCTCGTCCGCGGCAGCCCTCATCGACGGACTGACGATGAGGCGCCGATATGACAGCGGGCCCGGGGTGTAGGGCGAGTTGGCCTCCAGGTAGGCGGAGAAGGCGTCGATGTCGAGGCCGCCATAGTAGGGGTCGGTGCCCTTGGTGAAGGCCGCGAAGGCGTCGCCGCCGCCCTGCAGGAAGTTGTTCGTCACGACCCGGTAGGACGCGGCCTTGTCGATCGGCTGACCGTTGAGCATGACCGAGCCGTCGACGGGGCCCGAGGGGCTGATCTGGTAGGAGAAGCCCTCGGAGACCTGCAGGATCTTGTGGGACGCGGCGTTGGCGCCGGTGACCTGCTGGGTGAGCAGGTCGTAGATGTCCTGGCCGGTCATGGTCAGCGAGACGAGGTAGTTGTTGAACGGCTGGACCGTGAATGCCTCGTCGTAGGTGACCTCACCGACGGCCTCCCCGTACGGCGAGTTGGTCGCGGTCAGGTCGGCACGGATGCCGCCCGGGTTCATGAACGCGATCACCGGCGTCTGCCCGTTGACGACCGTTGACTGGTCGGCGAGCTGGGCGTCGGCGATCAGGTCGCCAAGGGCGCTCTCACCGGAGGCGTTGGTGGTGCGGGTGACGTCACCGGAGATCGAACCGAGCACCCGGGAGGCGATCGGGGTGACCAGCTCCTTGTAGGTGTTGATCAGCGTCGTCTGCTCGGGGGCCTTGGCCACGTCACGGGTGACGAGCAGGTTCGAGCCCTTGACCGACGAGCGGACGATGTCGCGCGACTTGAGGTTGTACTGCAGGTTGGTCTCGGTGTAGAGCCGACCGAAGGACGAGGCCGAGGTGACCAGGCGGGACTTGCCCTCGGGGTCCGGTACGTCGCAGACGTAGGGGTTGTGGGTGTGGCCGGTGACCAGCATGTCGATCTCGGGGTCGAGGTTCTGGGCGATCGGCACGATGGGCGAGCCGGCGACCAGCTCGCCGCCTCCCTCGCAGGTGTAGTCGTACCTGGCGTTGACGTCGTAGACCGTGCCGGTGGCGGGGTCGGTCCACTTCTCCTTCGGCAGGTTGGCGCCCTCGTGGATCAGGGTGACGATCGCCTTGACGCCCTTCTTCTTCAGCTTGGGCACGAGCGCGTTGGCGGTCTCGACCTCGTCCTTGAAGGTGAGGCCCTTGACCCCCTCGGCGGTGACGATGTCGGGAGTGCCCTCCAGGGTCATGCCGATGAAGCCGATCTTGACGCCGTCGATCTCCTTGATCGCGTAGGACGGCAGGATCGTCTCGCCGCTCGCGTCCTCGATCACGTTGGAGGCGAGGATGTCGAAGTCGGCGCCCGCGTACTCGTGGGCGGCGCAGGAGTTCTGGTTGTCCTCGCCGTCGCCGTCGTCGATGCAGCCGCCGTCGGCGATGCGCTGCAGCTCCTTGTAGCCCTCGTCGAACTCGTGGTTGCCGACCGCGGTCACGTCCAGGCCGAGCTTGTTGAGCGCCTCGATGGACGGCTCGTCGTGGAAGGCGGCCGAGAGCAGCGGCGAGGCGCCGATCAGGTCACCCGCGGCGACGGTCAGGGAACGGTCGTGGCCCTTGCGCGCCTCGGCCAGGTGGGAGGCGAGGTATTCCACGCCACCCACGTTGACGGTGTCATCGACCGGCTTGCCGGTGGCTGGGTCGATGTGGTGGCCGGTGATCAGACGCCCGCTCGAACCCGACGGCGCCTCGAGATTGCCGTGGAAGTCGTTGAACGAGAGCAGCTGGACATCGACCAGGTTCTTCCC
>JALZDD010000595.1 GCA_030862715.1 Actinomycetota bacterium
CCCGGGGATCCGTACGTTCGGGCTGGCTCACGTCGAGCCGGAACGGCTCATCGTCTCCTTCCCCGATCTGCAGGAGGCGACGGCAGATTGCCCGCGCGGCTGCTCGCACGCCGCCGAGGAGCCGGAATGCGGGCTGGACACCGCGATCGAGGCCGGCAGGCTCGATCCGGAGCGGGTCGCCTCGTTCCGTCGCCTGCTCGAGGCGCGGTCGGTGCCGACGTACGCGCTCTGACCTGGCTGATCACACACATGCCCCGGACAGTGTTTTCGTGGGGAACCGGTTACCAGGGGAGGGTTCGCTCCGCGGGCTGAGCCACTACAGTGGACCCTCGTGGCGAGCACTCCTGACTTCAACGACGACCTGCGGCTGGCGCATCTGCTGGCCGACGACGCCGACTCGCTGTCGACGTCGCGGTTCAAGGCGCTCGACCTGCATGTCATGACCAAGCCCGACCTCACCCCCGTCTCGGACGCGGACAAGGCCGTGGAGGAGTCGATCCGGCGCACGCTCTCCCGCGCGCGTACGCGTGACGCGATCACCGGCGAGGAGTCGGGATCCTCCGGCTCGTCCAGCCGCCGCTGGATCGTCGACCCGATCGACGGCACGAAGAACTTCGTGCGCGGCGTACCGGTCTGGGCGACCCTGATCGCGCTCGCGGTCGACAACGAGGTCGTGATGTCGGTCGTCTCCGCGCCTCAGCTCGGGCGGCGCTGGTGGGCGGCGAAGGGCCAGGGCGCCCACACCGGCAAGTCACTGATGAAGTCGACGCGCTGCCAGGTCTCGGACGTACGCCGCCTGGAGGACGCTTCGATGTCCTACTCCTCGCTGCACGGCTGGGAGGAGCGCGACCGGCTCGAGGACTTCCTGGCGCTGATGCGCAGCTGCTGGCGCACCCGTGCCTACTCCGACTTCTGGTCCTACATGCTCGTCGCCGAGGGCGCGGTCGACATCGCGGTCGAGCCGGAGCTCGAGCTCTACGACATGGCCGCGCTGGACATCATCGTGCGTGAGGCCGGCGGCCAGTTCACCTCGCTGGCCGGCGACCCTGGCCCGTGGGGCGGCAACGCGCTGGCCACCAACGGCCACCTGCACGACGCCGTGCTCTCCTTCCTCGGTGGGCTGCCCGACGGCAACAACGACGCCGACTGGCCGGCCGCGCAGCCCGGATCGGTCACCGCGTTCCGCCGGCCGGGCACCGAGTAGGCGCGTTCGCGAACAGGCCCTGGCGTGACGCATGTCACGGCCGCTACCGTTGGTGCATGAAGATCGCGGACGTACTCACTCGCAAGGCGATCGCAGAAGTCGTCACGATCGCATCAACCGCCACCGTGCGTGACCTGCTCGGGGTGCTCGCCGAGCACGGCATCGGAGCCTGTGTCGTCAGCACCGACGGCACCGCCGTCGCCGGGATCGTCTCCGAGCGCGACGTGGTCCGGCGCCTCCACGAGAACGACGCGCTGCTCGCGGCGGAGGTCTCCTCGATCATGACCACCGAGGTCGAGACCTGTGCGCCCGAGGCCACCATCGACGAGATCCTGGGCATCATGACCAAGCGCCGGATCCGGCACATGCCGGTCGTCTCCCCCGACGGCGCTCTGGTCGGCATCGTCAGCATCGGCGACCTGGTCAAGCACCGCATCGACCAGCTCGCCTTCGAGCGCGACCAGCTCGAGGCGTACGTCCACCAGACCTGAGATCCCGTCGGGATCCGACCTTCACAGGACCTGCACAACTTCTGCAGCCTTTCCGGCGGCTCGGGCTTCTAGCCTGAGCATGTGCCAGAACATCTGACCGTCACCCGCCGGGTCCTCGTCGTCGAGGACGAGCCGGTCATCAACCAGGCCGTCTCGGACCGGCTCGAGGCGGAGGGATACGACGTCGTCCGGGCGTGGGACGGCCCCGGGGCGGTCTCCTGCTTCGAGGAGACCTCGCCCGACCTGGTCGTCCTCGACGTGATGCTTCCCGGCTACGACGGCCTCGAGGTGTGCCGCCGGATCCAGGCCGTACGCCCCGTGCCGGTGCTCATGCTCACCGCGCGTGTCGACGAGGCCGATGTGCTGGTCGGGCTCGGTGTCGGGGCCGATGACTACCTGACCAAGCCATTCCGGGCCCGCGAGCTCGTGGCCCGGGTCAACGCGCTCCTGCGGCGGGTGGAGCGGGCGGCTGAGCTGGCCGGCTCGCCGCGGCGTACGGCTGAGATCGGTGGACTGCGGATGGATCCGGCGGCCCGGCGCGTGTGGGTCGACGGCGACGAGGTCAGGCTCACCCCGACCGAGTTCGACCTGCTGGTCTGCCTGGCTGCCGACCCGGGCGCCGTGGTCACCCGCGAGCGGCTGCTCGCCGAGGTCTGGGGCTGGAACGACGCCTCGGGCACCCGCACGGTCGACAGCCACGTGAAGGGGCTGCGCGCCAAGATCGGGTCCGCGCGGGTCCGCACCGTGCACGGCGTCGGCTATGCCCTGGAGGCCGGCGAATGACTCCGCTGGAGCGGGTCTCCTCGATCAAGGTCAAGCTCGGTCTCCTGGTCGCCGCGAGCGCCCTGGTGGCGGCGGTCGTCGCCTCCGTCGGGCGGATCACCGGAGTCTCCCCGTGGATCTCGATCCCGGTCACGATCGGGATCGCGCTCGCGGTCACCCAGCTGCTGGCGGCCGGGATGACCTCGCCGTTGCGGCAGATGACCGTCGCAGCCCGGCGGATGGCCCGGGGCGACTACTCGGTCTCGGTGCCTGCCGTCGGTGCCGACGAGGTCGGTCAGCTGGGCCGTGCGTTCAACACCATGGCCAGCGACCTCGGCGCCGTCGACCGCCAGCGTCGCGATCTGGTCGCCAACGTCTCCCACGAGCTGCGTACGCCGCTGGCTGCTCTCACCGTCGTGCTGGAGAACCTCGTGGACGGCGTCGGCTCCGACCCGGCCGCGCTCCAGACCGCGCTCGGCCAGGCCGAGCGCCTGAGCCGGCTGGTCGAGGACCTGCTCGACCTGGCGCGCGTCGACGCCGGCAAGGCGCCGCTGAGCACTGACTCGGTCGAGCTCGGCCCGCTGCTGGAGGCCTGCGTCGCGGAGACGCGGGTCAACGGGCGGCCGGTCACCTACGAGATCGACGCGCCGGCCGACCTGGTCGTCGACGCCGACCCCGATCGCCTCAGCCAGCTCGTCGTCAACCTGCTCGACAACGCCTCCCGGCACAGTCCGCGCGGCGGCGTGGTCACCGTACGTGCCGGAATCGACGGCGATCGCTACCACCTCGAGGTCCTCGACTCCGGGCCCGGCATCCCGGTCGCCGACCGGGGCCGCGTCTTCGAGCCCTTCGGCACGCTCAGCGCCTCCGGCGAGGGTGGCGGGACCGGGCTCGGGCTCGCCATCGCCCGGTGGGTCACCGACCTGCACGGCGGCTCCATCGCCTTTCTCGACCCGCTCCCCGGCGCCGCCGGTGCCCGGGTGCGCGTCGACCTCCCGCTGCGGCCGCCTGCGCGCGCCGTCCCTGATCAGCACACTCCCAGTCATCTCACCCCCACCCACGAGGAGAGCCAGATGCCCACCACTCCCCCGGCGGCCGAGCCCGCCGAACCGGCCAGGCCGGTCGACGCCCCCACCGCGGACCCCAAGGCCGCCTATGCCACCCCGTCGGTCCTCGACGACATCTTCGGCACCTACTGGCCCGACTCCGGTGTCGCGGGGAGGTTCGGGCTCTTCATCGGTGCCGTGGTCGCCGGCCTGCTCGGCGGCCTGCTGATCCCCGACCGCAACGCCGGGCTCGGCACGGTCATCGTGCTGCTGGCCGCCGGCGGGGTCGTGATGCTGGCGAGCGAGAAACGCCGCAACTGGTTCCCGATCGTCTGCTACGTCCTGTTCGCACTGCTCTCCTCGGTCGCGGTGTTCCGCGACGCCGAGTGGCTCGTCGTGCTGTGCCTGCTCACGGCGATCGCGGTGATCCTGTGTGCCTCGACCCAGGCGAAGACGCTGCTCGGGATCGTGCTGACCGGGATCTCGTGGCCGCTGGCCGGGCTGCGCGGGATCCCGTGGCTGGGCCGCACGCTGACCAGCGTCTCCGGCAGGGGTCACGGAGCCGCGGTCGCCCGCACCACGGTGCTCTCGCTGCTCGGCCTGGTGATCTTCGGGCTGCTGTTCACCACCGCCGACGCGGTGCTGGGCAGCTGGGTCGACCAGTTCGTGCCGGACGTACAAGCTGACACCTTCGCGGCTCGGATCTTCATGACCGTCTTCGTCTTCGGGGTCGTGATGGGCGCTGCGTACCTGGCCGTGAACCCGCCCAGGATCGACCGCAGCGAGCGTACGTCCCAGCCCGTCGCCAACCGCTACGAGTGGCTGGCCCCGGTCGGTGTCGTGGTCGCCGTCTTCGCCGCGTTCCTGATCGCACAGGCGACCGCTGTCTTCGGCGGCGAGGACTACCTGCGCGAGACGACGGGGCTGACGTACGCCGAATACGTCCACCAGGGGTTCGGCCAGCTCACCGTCGCGACCGCACTGACCCTGCTGGTGATCTGGGCCGCGGCGCGCAAGGCGCCGGTGGAGACCGTCGCCGACCGGCTCTGGCTGCGGATCGCGCTCGGGCTGCTCGCCGCGGAGGCCCTGGTCGTCGTCGGGTCGGCGTTGTACCGGATGCACCTCTACCAGGAGGCGTACGGCTTCACCCAGCTCCGCCTGCTCGTCGATGTCTTCGAGGCCTGGCTGGGTCTGCTGGTGATCGCCGGGCTGATCGCCGCGGTGACCGGCAAGGCCATCGGCGGCGGGCTCTGGCTCGGCCGGTTCGCGCTGGTCAGCGGTGCGGTCGCGCTGCTCGGGATCGCCGCGATCAATCCGGATGCGTGGATCGCCGAGCACAACGTCTCGCGCTATGAGGAGACCGGGAAGATCGACACCGACTTCCTCGCCGAGCTCAGCGACGACGCGGTGCCGGCCCTGAAGGAGCTCCCCGCCGACCTGCGCAGCTGTGTGCTCGGGCCCAACGACCGCGAGGGCGACTGGCTGGAGTGGAACCTCGGCCGGGAGCGGGCCGACGGCTTGACCACGATCTACCCCGGGACGGCCGACGCGACGGCGGTGTGCCCCAGCGAGAATCGATACGTAGACTGAATTCATGAGCCAGAAGCCTGAGATCGACTTCGTCGACCCCACCCCTCCGACCGACCTCGTCATCAAGGACATCACCATCGGTGACGGCGAGGAGGCCACCGAGCGCGACCGCGTATCGGTCCACTACGTCGGCGTTGCGCTGTCCTCTGGTGAGGAGTTCGACGCGTCCTACAACCGCGGCGAGCCGCTCGACTTCCGTGTCGGCATCGGCCAGGTCATCCAGGGCTGGGACCAGGGCATCCTCGGCATGAAGGTCGGCGGCCGCCGCCAGCTCGTCATCCCGCCCCACCTGGGCTACGGCGACCGCGGCGCCGGCGGCGCGATCAAGCCCGGCGAGACCCTGATCTTCGTGGTGGACCTGGTCGACGTCCGTTAGGCCTCAGCAGACGCGGACGGAGTCGTCGTCGACGGTGACCACGTCGCCCTTGACGAGCTGGCGACCGCGTCGGGTCTCCTGCTCCCCGTTCACGAACACCAGTCCCTGCATGAGCAATGGCTTGGCTTCGGCGCCGTTCGCGATCAGATCTGCCAGCTTCAGGAACTGACCGAGCCGGATCGACTCCTCCCGGATGGGAACGTCACGTGGATCGGGCACGAGCCCATCCTGCCCGATCGCGCACCCGCTCAGAAGTCGAAGAGCTCCCCGAGGAAGGACTCCTTCCTCTTCTTGCGGTGGTAGTCGCTGTCGCGCCGCCGGTCGTCGTACCCCTGGGGTGGGTACGTCGGACGTCCGGACGAGTCGTACGTCGGACCGGAGTCAGGTCGCCGCTGCGGCTGGGCCGGAGCTGCCGAGACCGACGCGGACCGGTCGATGAGCTTGTCCAGCTCGCCTCTGTCGAGCCAGACCCCGCGGCACTGAGGGCAGTAGTCGATCTCGATGCCTTGCCGGTCGGTCATCTGCAGGAGGGTGTCGTCGATAGGGCACTTCATGTTCCCAACCTACTCGGCAACGCCGGACATGGGTTCAGCCGAGAAGAACGCTGACCGCGTGGATCAGCACCCCGACCAGACCTCCGACGATCGTGCCGTTGATGCGGATGAACTGCAGGTCTCGTCCCACGTGCAGCTCGATCTTGCGCGCTGCTTCCTTCCCGTCCCACCGGTCGATGGTGTGCGTGATGACAGCCGTCAGCTCGTCGCCGTACCTGCCGACGACGAACACGGCGAGGTCGGCGGCGTACCCGTCCAGCTTCTTGCGCAGCCGTTCGTCTGCGATCAGCGATGCGC
>JALZDD010000597.1 GCA_030862715.1 Actinomycetota bacterium
CAGGGTGTCGCGGATGTGGGGGTTGGCGAAGCGGGAGATCAGCTCCTGCTGGTAGCCCGGCAGGTCCACGCCGGGCACCTGCGGCAGGGTCGGGGTGCCCTCCTGCGACATGTAGCCGAGCAGGAAGTCGACGAACAACGGGTCGGCGCAGACCTCGTGGGCGTAGCGGTAGCCCGAGAGATAGCCGAGGTAGCACAGCGCCTGGTGGCTGGCGTTGAGGAGCCGCAGCTTCATCAGCTCGTACGGCTCGACATCGGGCACCATCTCGACGCCGGCCTGCTCGAACGGCGGCCGTCCCTGCGGGAAGTGGTCCTCGAGCACCCACTGGGAGAACGGCTCGCTGACCACCGGCCAGGCGTCTCCGATCCCGAACCGCCAGCCGACCTCCTCGACGTCGGCATCGGTGGTGGCTGGGGTGATCCGGTCCACCATCGAGCTCGGGAAGGCGACCTCGGACCCGATCCAGTCACCCAGCGCCGGGTCGCGCAAGGAGGCGAAGGAAGACAGCATCGCCCGGGCGACCTCCCCGTTGCCGGCGATGTTGTCGCACGACATCACCGTGAACGGCGGCACCCCGGCGGCCCGACGGCGCGCCAGCGCCTCCACGACGTAGCCGAACGCCGTCGAGGGCACAGCTCCCGGCCGCAGGTCCGCCTGGACGGCGGGGTCGGAGGCGTCGAAGCCGCCGGTCGCCTGGTTGACGTGATAGCCGCCCTCGGTGATGGTCAGCGACACGATCCGGATCCGCGGGTCGGTGAGCAGCGCCAGCACGTCCGTGGGGGAGTCGGGCGCGAAGAGGTAGTCGATGATCGAGCCGATCACCCGCCCCCGCACGCCCCCGTCCGGCGCCCGCTCGACGAGCGTGTAGAGATGGTCCTGCGCGGCGAGAGCATCCCGCATGCGTACGTCCTGGGGCATCAGCCCCACCCCGACGATGCCCCAGTCGCGGGCGCCCGAGGCGAGCAGGTCGTCGACGTAGCGCGCCTGGTGGGCGCGGTGGAAGCCCCCGACCCCGAGATGCACGATCCCGGGGGTGACGGCGGAACGGTCGTAGGCAGGGACGGCAACGGCCGCAGAGAGCTCGCCGAGTCGGCCTGTCGTGAGTCGCGGGTACGTCACTTGACCGCCCCGAGGGAGAGTCCCTGCACCAGCTTGTCCTGAGCGGCGAACCCGGCGATGAGCACGGGCAGCGAGATCAGCGTCGCCCCGGCGGCCAGCTCGGCGAGGTAGGCGTGCTCGGTCTGGATCAGGGTGTTCACGTAGACCGGTCCGGTCTGCGCGGCGACGCTGGTGAGCACCTTGGCGTAGAGCTGCTCGTTCCACGCGAAGATGAAGCAGATCAGCGAGGTGGCCGCGACGCCGGGCATGGCGATCGGGCCCACGATGCGGGTGAGGATCCGGAACGTGCTGGCGCCGTCGATCGAGGCCGCCTCGATGATCGCGGGCGGCACCTCGACCAGGAACGAGCGCATCATCCAGACCGCGATCGGCAGGTTCATCGCGGTGTAGATCAGGATCAGGATGATCACGTTGTCGGGCATGTTGATGACCTTCGTCGTGAACAGGTAGAGCGGCAGGATGCCCGCGACCATCGGCAGCATCTTGGTCGAGAGGAAGAAGAACATCACGTCCGACCACTTCTTCACCGGCCTGATCGCCAGGGCATACGCCGCCGGGATGGCCAGGACGAGCACCAGCAGCGTCGAGATCACGCTGGTGATCACGGAGTTGATCAGCGCCGGCGTGATCGGGTTCGCGGAGGTGAACAGGCCGGTGTAGTTGTCCAGCGTCAGCGGGGCACCCCAGCTGGGCGGGTACGTCTGGGCGTCCTGTGGTGCGTGCAGCGAGGTCAGGACCATGTAGAGGATCGGGATCACGAAGATGATGCCGACCAGCCACGCTGCGATCGGGATGACGATCTTCGCCACCCGTTGCCGGTTCCATGCGTTCATCGGCTTGCCTCCTCGTCGGTCAGCAGGGACGACACGACGCGCAGCGCGAAGGTCGCGATGATCAGTGAGCCGATGACCACGACGACGCCCAGTGCGGAGGCGACCCCGTAGTCCTTGGCCGAGTAGAACGTCTCGTAGACGGCGAACGGGATGTTGGTGGAGTTCAGCCCACCGGTCATGCCCAGGACCGAGTCGAAGTTCTGGACGATGAAGATCGTGCCGAGCACGATCGAGAGCTCGAGATAGCGGCGTACGTGGGGGAGCGTCATGTGCACGAACGTCTGCCACGCGTTGCAGCCGTCGATGCTCGCCGCCTCCAGCACCTCAGGATCCTGCGACTGCAGGCCCGCGAGCAGGATCAGCATCATGAACGGCGTCCACTGCCAGATCAGCTCGATCTCGATGGCGAGCTTGGGATGGTCGGTGAGGAACGCGATGTCCTGGGCGCCGGGCACCCCGAGCTGACCGAGCACACCGTCGACCAGGCCGAACCCGGTCATCAGGATGCCGTTGCCCCAGAAGACCGCCGCCGCGATCGGCACGATCAGGAACGGGGCGATCATCATCGTGCGCACCAGCCCGCGGCCGATGAACGCGTGGTTGAGCAGCAATGCGATCCCGAGGGCGAGCACGGCGCTGACCCCGACGACGACCACGGTCATCTCGATCGTGTTCAGGACGGCCGTACGGTAGGCCGGCGTCGTGAACACGGTCTTGAAGTTGTCGAAGCCGGCGAAGCTGCGCTCCGGGGCGTCGGGCTGGGCGCTCCAGTTCATGAACGACATCACCAGCGTCGCCACGAACGGCAGCTGCGTCACGATGATCAGGAAGACCAGCGCGGGCAGCAGCGGCGCGCGCAGCTTCCACGACTCCCGGCCCCATTTCTTGTACGTCGTGGGCGGCCGGGTCGCCGGCTCGGTCGTTGTGGGGAGTGGCGTGGTCACGGTGGCCATCACTGCTTCTCCTTCTGGACGTCGCCGTACGCCTGGGCGAGCGACTGACAGCGGTCGAGTGCCGCGTCGGTGGTCTTCGAGCCCGAGATGGCGCTGCTGAGCTGCTTGGCGCACTCGGTGCCGAAGTCGGTGAAGCTCGGAACGCCGACGAACTGGATGCCGTTGTAGGGCCGCTTCTGGACCCCGGGGTTGTCGGCCTGGGCGTTCTTGATCGCGTTCATGGTCGGGGTCGCGAAGGAGCCGGCCACCTCGAGGTACTCGGGGTCCTCATAGGTCGAGGCCCGCTTGCCCGCGGGAACGTTGGTCGGCCCGCCGGTGTCGTTCTCGGTGTCGGCCATCACCAGCTGCTCGTACTCCTTGCTGGAGGCCCAGGCGACGAACTCCTTGGCCTCCTCCTGGTGCCGAGATGCCTTCTGGATCGCCCACGCCCAGGTGTAGAGCCAGCCGGCGTTCTCGGTCTGGTCGTGCGGGGCGGCGACGTAGCCGACCTTGCCCTTGACCGGCGACTCCTCGGCTTCCAGCGACCCGGCGCCGGAGGTGGCGTCGTACCACATCGCGACCTTGCCCTGCTGCATGGCGTTGAGGCACTGCGGGAAGCTGAAGGTCGCGGCGCCGGCCTCGCCGTGCTCGCGGACCAGGTCGACGTAGAAGTTGGCCGCCTTCTTGAAGCCGCCCTTGTTGACCTGGGCGTTCCAGTCCTCGTCGAACCAGGTGCCGCCCATGGTGTTGACGACGGTCGTGATCGAGGCGAGGTTGTCGCCCCAGCCGGCCAGGCCACGCAGGCAGATCCCTCGCATGTCCGGCTCGGCCTCGTCGATCGTCTTCGCGAAGCCGGCGACCTCGTCCCAGGTCGGATTGGCCGGCATCTCGATGCCGTGCTTCTCGAACAGGTCCTTGCGGTACATCAAGAACGAGGACTCGCCGTAGAACGGCTGGCCGTAGACCTTGCCGTTGGCCGAGAGCGCCTCAGTCATCGGCGGCAGGATGTCGTCCTGGTCGAACTCGGGGTCGTTCGCGATGCTCTCCATGTCGGAGATCCAGCCGGCCTCGGCGTAGTAGGGGATCTCGAAGTTGGACAGCGTCGCCACGTCATAGATCCCGGACTGGTTGGCGAACTCGGTGCTCGCCGTGTCGCGCATGTCCTGCTCGACCTTGACCACGAAGTTCACCTCGATCCCGGTCTCCTTGGTGAAGTGCTCCGCGGTGAGCTCCTGGAGCTCGAGCATCTGGGGGTTGTTGACCATCAGCACCGTGATGCTGTGCTCGCCCGCGCTCGTCCCGCCGGCGCCCAGCCCGCCCGTGCCGCATGCCGTCAATAGAACCGTGGCCAATGAGAGCGCTGTCAGCGCTGCGGAGGTCCGTCTCCGTGCCCGCATCGATCTGCCTCCTCGCAGTGTGACTGTCGTCACGGACCACGATGGCGTAATTCTGGCCGGACCCCCTAGCCCGGTCGGTGCGCCCGAAGCGCCCGGTTTCTGCCCGTTCTCAAGCCGGTTTCTCAGGCCCGTATGACCCGGGGTCCGAGGGCCGAGAACCGGCGGGCCTCGGAGGCCGGCAGCTCCGTGCCGGTGATGAGCAGCTCGAAGTCACGTACGCCGGCGAAACGGCACAGGCTGGAGGCCCCGAACTTGGTGTGGGCGCCGAAGAAGATCCGGCGCCTCGAACGTTCGATGGCGGTGCGCTTGACCGCAGCCACCGACGGGTCCTGGGTGGTCAGACCCTGCTCGCGGGAGATCCCGTTGGCGCCGATGTAGGCCAGGTCGATCACCAGGTCGGCGAGCATCCGGGTCGCCCACTGGTCCACTACGCCCCGCGTGATCGTGCGGACCCGGCCGCCCAGGACGATCACGGTGAGGTCCGGATCGGCGGAGAGACGGGTGGCCACCGGGAGCGATGGGGTGATGATCGTCGCGGGCCCCTGGCCGAGGAGCTCCTCGGCCAGGAACTGCGGCATCGTGCCCTCGTCGATGTAGATCGTCTCCGCACCGTGCCGGTGCTGGAGGGCGGCCCGGGCGATCCGGTGCTTCTCGTCGACGTCGCGGCCGGCCCGGAACTCGAGGGAGGTCTCGAAGCTGCCGCTCTCCAGGGCGACCGCGCCGCCGTAGACCCGTTCCACGACGCCACGGTCGGCGAGCACCTTGAGGTCGCGCCGGATCGTCTCGACGCTCACCCCGAGATCGGGCGCGAGATCGGTCACCGACACCCGGCCGGTCGTGCGTGCGCGCGCCAGGATCTCCTCCTGCCGGGCCTCGTTCGCGAGCGACGGTTCGGTCGACGTCATGGGCGCCATCATGCCCGGAATCGTGCCCGGTTCGTAGGGGCTGTGGCTGAACCGGGCGCCCGGTTGGTGTGATCGGGGCCTTCTGGGGCACCATGTCACCGGCATTGTCCAAGGGGACGGTGCCGCGGCGTTTTGCGGCTACCTCGCCGCGTACGTAAGATTGAATCTCGGCGTGCGCAGTGCGCCGTTCCTGCAGGCATCTGCTGGCACCTATCGCTTCGGGGTCCGGTCTGCCTTGCCGCGGGTCGACACAAGACTTTGAGTTCGGAGCAATGAAGGAGACCGCGGTGTACGCGATCGTGAAGGCTGGCAGCAAGCAGCAGAAGGTCGTTGTCGGCGACGTCATCGAGATCGACCGCCTCGACGGTGAGAACGGCTCGGCCGTCTCGCTGCCCGTGGTCCTCCTGGTCGACGGCGAGAACGTGACCTCGACCGGCCTCGACAAGGCTTCGGTTGCGGCTGAGATCGTCGGTGCCTCCAAGGGCCCGAAGATCATCATCCAGAAGTACAAGAACAAGACCGGCTACAAGAAGCGCCAGGGTCACCGTCAGAAGTACACCCAGGTCAAGGTCACCGGCATCAACGCCTGACGGCGTCGACCGACTCTTCGAAGAAGGACTGAACTCATGGCACACAAGAAGGGCGCGGCCTCTACCAAGAACGGTCGCGACTCCAACGCCCAGCGCCTCGGCGTGAAGCGCTTCGGCGGCCAGGTCGTCAGCGCCGGCGAGATCATCGTCCGCCAGCGTGGCACCCACTTCCACCCCGGCACCAACGTCG
>JALZDD010000607.1 GCA_030862715.1 Actinomycetota bacterium
CCCCCTTCTCGTCTACGAGAGCCTCACATGTGCAGCGGCTCGACGACCTTGTCGTCGCCACCCTTGCCGACCCGCGAGTTGCGGTAGCCGTAGAGGAAGTAGATCGCGAAGCCGATCGCCATCCACACCAGGAACCGCAGCCAGGTCTCGACACTCAGGTTGAGCGTCAGGTAGACGCAGATCAGCGCGGCCACGATCGGCAGCACCGGGTTGAGCGGCACCTTGAAGGAGCGCGGCAGGTCCGGGCGACGCTTGCGCAGGATCGGCACGGCGATCGAGACCAGTGCGAACGCGGTCAGGGTGCCGATGTTGACCATCTCCTCGAGCTTGCCGATCGGGGTGAAGGTGGCCACGATCGCCACGAAGGCGCCGACGGTGAGGGTGATCCGGATCGGGGTGCCGGTCTTCGGGTTGACGTGGGCGAACTTCACCGGGAACAGACCGTCGCGGCTCATCGCGAAGACAACCCGGATGGCGCCGATCATCAGCGTCATCACGACGGTGGTCAGACCGGCGACGGCGCCCGCCGAGATCAGGGTCGCGAAGCCGCCGCGGCCGACGTCTCGGAACGCGGTGGCGAGCGCGGCCTCCGGATCGATCTGGTCGTACTTCACCATGCCGGTGATGACCAGGGCGACGGCGACGTAGAGGATCGTGCAGATCACCAGCGAGCCGATGATGCCGCGGGGCAGGTCACGCTGGGGGTTGTTGGCCTCCTCCGCGGTCGTGGCGACCACGTCGAAGCCGATGTAGGCGAAGAAGACGACCGAGGCGGCCGAGATGATGCCGAGGACGCCGAAGGTCTGCGGCTCGAGGCCGAAGGCCCACTGGATCAGCGGCTGGTGGATGCCCTCACCGCTGATGGAACCGGCACGCTCGGGGATGAACGGGTCGTAGTTGGAGCCGGTGATGTAGAACATGCCGGCGACGATGACGAACAGGACGATGAAGAGCTTGACCGCGACGAGCACGAGGTTGACCCGCAGCGACTCCTTGATGCCGATCGTGATCAGGCCGACCAGGACGATCACGAGCAGCAGCGCGGCCAGGTTGGGCTGACCGAACTCGGCGTTGGCGTCCGGCCCGTAGCCCTCGGGCCAGCCGAGGCCGATCTCCTCGAGGAACGTCACCAGATAGCTGCTCCAGCCCTGCGCGACCACGGACGCACCGAGCACCATCTCCAGGATCAGGTCCCAGCCGATGATCCAGGCGAGCATCTCGCCGAGGGTGGCGTAGGAGAAGGTGTACGCCGACCCCGACACCGGCACCGTCGAGGCGAACTCGGCGTAGCACAACGCCGCCAGGCCACAGCAGATCGCGGCGATGATGAAGGAGAAGACGACACCCGGTCCCGCGTACTGGGCCGCGGCTCTACCGGTCAGCGTGAAGATTCCCGCTCCGATGATGACGCCGATCCCGAAGACGGTCAGGTCAACCGAAGTGAGCCGCCTTTTGAGCTTGAACTCCGGGGTTTCGGCATCGGCAAGGGATTGCTCGATGGATTTGGTGCGCCAAACAGACATGAGGGATAGGAAACCATCTCGGCTGATGGACTGAAGCGGTTGGGGGTGTAGTCCGTCACATCTCGCACCGGAAGCTGCTCGCCTCCGAGGCCGGTCCTCCGGCGTACGCAGGCCAGGCTGGCCATTCGCACAACGGCCGCGTGCGATCGGCCCCGACGTTTCCGTCGGCGACCACCTGGTTCTCGCCCGGCGCGACGCCGCGCTCGGCCCACTTCTCGAGGGCAGTGAGCGAGTCGTACGAGGCGGAGAAGGCGACCGGGGCGAAGTTGGCGTGGTTGGCTCCGGGCACCAGGTAGAACCGGGAGAACCCTTCGGTCGCCCGCTTGCCCATCACCCGCTGGACGCGCTGGTAGTAGTCGATCGTGGAGCGGTGGCTGACCAGCTCGTCGGCGGCACCGTGGACCATGATCAGCCGGCCGCCGGAGCGGGCGAACGGGCGCAGGTCGGCGTCGTTGACGTCCTGGAGCGCGGTCAGCTCGCTGATCCGGCGCTGCCACTCCCCCGGGTCGGCCGGGTCGATCGCGAAGGGGCTGATCTGCGGGTCGCGGGCAACGAAGTACTTGACCCACTGGTTCCAGAACTGCATGCCGTAGCCGGCGGTCACCGGCATCGGGTCGGCCGGCGCGGTGGTGCCGAAGCCGAGGACCGGCGTCGACATCCGTGCCCCGGACAGCACCGGGAACCCGGGGTAGCCCCACTCCCCGCTCGCCACCCGGTAGGGCAGTCGCCAGCTGCTGTCGGCGACGACGATCGCGTCCACCTGCTCGCGGGAGAGACAAGTGGCGCCGGGCGTCTCGCCGTCACCGCACAGCAGCGTCTCGGGGTCGAAGTCGCAGCCGGCCTCATCGGAGATCACTCCGTCCCCGAGCCCGTCGCCGCCGTCGCAGGCGGCCAGGACCCGCTGCGCGACGAGGTCCTGCTGGGCCTTTGACGGGAACGCGCCGGGCTTGCCGAACTCATGGGTGATCCGGCCGAAGAAGAGGTCGAGGGTGGCGGCGTTCCAGGCGGGATAGGCGGAGATGACCCCGTCGAAGTCGCGCGGCCAGCGCTGGGCGACGGCGAGCGCCTCCCGGCCACCGGTTGAGCCACCGGCGAAGTACGCCGTGCCGGGCGCGCGCCCGAAGGCCTTTGTGATCACGTACGCGGCGGTGTCGTGCACCTTCTTGAGCGCGTCACCGGAGAAGTTACGCACCGCCTCGTCGTTCTGGCCGAACCAGCCGTCCAGGCTCGCGATCGGGTGGCGCGTGGTGTCGGCCTGGTGGCCGGAGTCGCTGGCATAGGTGGCGTAGCCGCGGCCGAGCGGGGTGCGCTGGTCGACCGGCCCGAAGGGCACGTTCTGGGCGAGGTTGGGGACAGTGCCGTTGTAGCCGCCACCGCCGAACATCATCGTCTTCCCGTTCCACCCCTGCGGCAGTGCCAGGCCCATCCGGATGTCCGGGGCGGTGGGGTCGACCGGATGGATCGCGATGTCGGCGCGGCAGTAGGCCGGGAGCGTGGTCGGACCGGTCCCGGCGGCCGGCATCGACGTCGTCGCGGTGACCTCGGCACCGGTGGTCGGCAGGCCGATGCGGTGGGCGGGGATTTTCAGCCCGACCAGCGACGAGCAGTCGGCAGTGCCCGTCGACGGCGCGGCGCTCGCGGGCATCTGGCCGACGACCAGGGCCGCGGCAGCGAGGGCGAGCGACGAGCCGACGGTGAGTAGTCTGCGTACGAGACGGGTGGGGCGCATTCCTCAAGGATCGCGAGGCGGTGTGACGTGCGCCATGTGGCCGCCGCACACAACTCCTACGCTTTGGATGTGGGTGGCCGCGAGCCACGCGTCGACGGGCCGGCATGGGGATGAGCCACACAGTGCACGGGCTCAGTGTGTCCCGAACCCCTATGGCGTACGTCTCACCACTTCCCTAGCGTCGCCCATGTGACGAGCACCACACCGACCCCGAGGTGCGCACTACGGACCGAGGGTCTCACCAAGGACTTCCGCGGCTTCCGCGCGGTCAGCTCCGTCGACCTGGAGGTCGCCGAGGGCACCGTTCACGCGCTCGTCGGCCCCAACGGCGCCGGCAAGACGACCCTGTTCAACCTGCTGACCGGGTTCCTCAAGCCCACCAGCGGACGGATCACGGTCTTCGGTGACGACGTCACCGGGATGGCGCCGGAGCGGATCACCCGCCACGGAGTGGCCCGCTCCTTCCAGATCACCAGCCTCTTCGAGAACCTCACCCCGCGCGAGCATGTCGAGATCGCGCTCCAGGGGCTGACCAACCAGGGCCTGAAGTTCTGGCGCTCGGAGAAGCTGCTGAGCCGGCGCGGCGAGGAGGTCGACCGGCTGCTGGCCGAGGTCGGCCTGACCGAGCTGGCCGACAAGCCGACCGGGCTGATGGCGTACGGGCAGAAGCGGGCGCTCGAGCTCGCTCTCGTCCTCGCCGTCGAACCCCGCCTGCTGCTGCTCGACGAGCCGACGGCGGGCATGGGCATCGAGGACGTCGACCGCACCATCGAGCTCGTCCGGCGCATCGCCGAGGGACGCACGGTCGTCTTCGTCGATCACAACATGCACGTCGTCGCCCATCTCGCCGACCGGGTCACCGTCCTGCAGCAGGGCTCCGTGCTCGCCGAAGGGCCCTACGACGAGGTCCGCGCCGACCCGCGCGTCATCACCGCCTACCTCGGAGAGGCCCACAGTGCTTGAGATAGAGAACCTGAGCGCGTGGTACGGCGAGGCCCAGGCCCTGCGCGAGGCCACCCTGAGCGTCGCCGAGGGCGAGGTCGTCACCCTCGTCGGGCGCAACGGCGCCGGCAAGACCACGCTCGTACGCTGCCTGATAGGCCTCCACAAGCACCTGACCGGATCGATCCGGCTCGACGGCCGCGAGATCACCTCGCTGCCCGCGCACAAGCGGGCCCGCGCCGGGCTCGGCTGGGTGCAGGACGACCGCGGAATCTTCGCCAACCTGAGTGTGGAGGAGAACCTCCTGCTGCCTCCGAAGGTCTCCGAGTCGGCCTGGACGCTGGAGCAGGTCTACGACGCCTTTCCGGCTCTCGGCAGCCGCCGGCGATCGGGCGGCACGACGCTCTCGGGCGGTGAGCAGCAGATGCTCGCCGTCGCCCGGGTGCTCCGCACCGGCGCCCGCCTGCTCCTGCTCGACGAGCCCTCCGAAGGGCTGGCCCCCGTCATCGTCGCCCAGATCGGCGACATCGTGCGGACCGCGAAGCAGTCCGGGATCGGCGTGCTCCTGATCGAGCAGAACGTACGTTTCGCCGCCACCGTCGCCGACCGCCACTACCTGCTCGCCCAGGGCCGCCTGGTCGAGAGCCTCGACAACGCCGAGTTCGTCGAACGTCAGGACGAGCTCCTCGAACACCTCGGGATCTGACCCAAGCAGATATCGCAGTCCCCCAACCCCGCGAGGAGAGACACGATGAACAAGCAACGCTTTGTTGCCAGCGCGTCCGTACTGATGTCCGGTGTGCTGGTCACCGCAGGCTGCGGAGCCGGCGGGCCGAGCGCGAGCGGAGGCGACTTCACCGACGACAAGGTGGTCCTCGCCCTGCTCAACGACGCCTCCGGTGTCTACAAGGACGTCTCCGGCCCCAACTCGAAGATCGCGATCCAGATGGCGATCGACGACTACCAGGAGAAGTACGGCGACGAGGCCGTCGTCGACGACATCGAGGTGACCTCGGCCGATCACCAGAACGAGCCGGACATCGCCAACACCAAGGCCCAGGAGCTCTACGACCGCGAGGGCGCCGACGTGATCCTCGACGTGCCGACCTCGTCGGCGGCCCTGGCCGTCGCGACGCAGGCGAAGAACAAGAAGAAGCTCTACATGAACGTCGGCGCGGCCACGACCGAGCTGACCGGCGCACAGTGCAACAAGTACACCTTCCACTACGCCTATGACACCTGGATGCTGGCCAACGGCACCGGCACCGTGGTGACCGAGGAGGGTGGCAAGAACTGGCAGCTGATCTACCCCGACTACGCCTTCGGCCAGGACATGGTGAAGTCGTTCACCGGCGCCATCGAGGCCGGCGGCGGCAAGGTCGCGGGCACGATCGCGACGCCGTTCCCGAACGACAACTTCGCGACGTACATCACCAAGGCGGGAGCCGCGAAACCGCAGGTCATCGGCACCATGCACGCCGGTGGCGACCTGATCAACCTGGTCAAGCAGTACAACGAGTCCGGGCTCAAGGACCAGGGCATCGACCTGGCCGTCGGGCTGATGTTCATCTCCGACATCCACTCGCTCGGGGTCGAGGCGTTCGAGGGCACGATCTTCACCGACGCCTGGTACTGGAACCTCGACGACGAGTCCCGCGAGTGGGCCGACCGCTTCATGGAGGAGACCGGCGACCGGCCGACGTACGCCCACGCGGGCAACTACTCCGCGGCGACGCAGTATCTCGAGGCGGTCCAGGCGGCCGGCACCGACGACGCCGACAAGGTCGTCGAGGAGCTCGAGGGCAAGAAGGTCGAAGACATGTTCCTCCGCAACGGTGAGATCCGCGCCGAGGACCACCGGGTCATCCACGACGTCTACCTGGCTCGGGTCAAGGGCCCGGACGACGTCAAGGAGGACTGGGACTACGAGGAGATCATCAAGACGATCCCGGCCGAGGAGGCGTTCCGTCCGGCGGCCGAGTCCGGCTGCTCGATGTAGCTGCAACCGAGGTCTAGAGGGATTGGTATGAACGCAGTTCTGCAGTACACCGTCCAGGGGCTAGCGGCCGGCAGCTTCTACGCGCTGGCCGCGCTCGGCCTGGCGGTCATCTTCGGGGTGCTGGGCGTGGTCAACTTCGCCCACGGCGCCTTCTACATGCTGGGAGCGGTCGCCGCCGCGGTGCTCCTGGACACCGTCGGGATGAGCCTGTGGCTGGCGCTGATCGTGGTGCCGCTGCTGATGCTGGTCTTCGGGATGCTGGTCGAGCGGCTGCTGGTGCAGTGGCTGCTGCCGCTCGATCCGCTCTACAACCTGCTGCTCACCTTCGGGCTGACCCTGCTGCTGGTCGACCTCGTCAAGCGCCGCTACGGCGTGAGCGGCCTGCCCTACGAGCGTCCCGACGTGCTGTCCGGCCGGGTGCAGGTGGGTGGCGTCGGGCTGCCGGTCTACCAGCTCTTCGTGATCGGTGTCGCGCTGCTCGTCTGCCTCGGCGTCTGGCTGCTGATGACGCGTACGCGGGTGGGCATGATCGTCCGGGCCGCGACCGAGCGGCCGGAGCTCGCCGGCGCGCTCGGGATCAACGTCGGCCGCTGGGTGACACCGGTGTTTGGCTTCGGGGTCGCGCTCGCCGGTCTCGCCGGGGTGCTGGCGGCACCGTTCCGGGCGATCACCGCCGAGATGGGCAGCGACTTCATCATCATCCTGTTCGCGGTCGTGGTGATCGGCGGGCTCGGCTCGATCGTGGGCGCCGTCGTCGGCGGGTTCCTGGTCGGGCTCGTGGAGGCCTTCGGGCAGGCGTACGCACCGACGTTCGCGCAGGTGCTCATCTTCGTGCTGATGGCCGTGGTCGTCCTGGCCCGGCCGGCCGGTCTCTTCGGCCGAGAGGAGGCGACGGCATGACGTCGATCGCGACCGCCGGTGCGAGCGTCACCGAGCAACATGCGGCGATCGCGGGCGCACGCCCGTGGCAGCGACTCGTCCTGCTGGCGGTGGGGCTGGTGGTGGCTCTGGCGCTGCCGTGGTTCGTCTATCCGCCGGTGGCGATGGACATCGCCGCGTGGGCGCTCTTCGCGGTGGCCCTCGACCTGCTCTTGGGTTACTGCGGGCTGCTCTCGTTCGGCCATGCCGCGTTCTGGGGCGGATCCGCCTATGCCACCGGGCTGATCGCCATCCACCTCGGCGTCCCGTTCCCGGTGGCGGTCCTCGGCGGGGCGCTCTTCGCCATGGTCCTGGCGGTGCCGATCGGCTACCTGTCGGTGAAGCGGTCGGGGATCTACTTCGCGATGGTCACCCTCGCCTTCGCGCAGATGCTCTTCTTCATCGCCAACCAGGCCTCCTCGCTCACCGGTGGGGAGAACGGGCTCCAGGGCGTGCCGCGTTCGTTCTTCGGGATCGAGGCCGTCGAGACCGACTCGTTCTTCTTCTACTACGCGGCGCTGCCGATCATCCTGCTCGGGATGTGGGCCGCCTGGCGGATCGT
>JALZDD010000644.1 GCA_030862715.1 Actinomycetota bacterium
GCCGCCATCGGCACCCCGCGCGTCCTCGACGAGGAACAACAGGCCGCGGTGATCCACGCCGCCCTGACCCGCAGCTACGGCACCACCCGCCCCTCATCACAGGAGAACTCGTGACCACTTCCCCCACTGTCGTCACTCTCGGCGCACACGTGCTCGACACGCTCGTACGCCACGTCGAGTCGATCCCCGAAGGACAAGCCGGCCAGCTGGTCGACGAGATCCGGGTCACCGCGGCAGGCCCCGCCGGCGGCACCGCGCTGGTGCTCGCCAAGCTCGGCGCGACCGTGCGTAGCGCCGGTGCCATCGGGACCGACGCGGTCGGCGACCAGCTGCTCTCGCTGCTGCAGCGCGACGGCGTGGACACCGAGCATCTGGTACGCCGCGAGGACCACCAGACCTCCGCGAGCGTGCTCCCGATCCGTCCCGACGGGTCGCGGCCGGCGTTCCACGTGATCGGCGCCAACGGCGCCTACGGCCCCGACGACGCGCCCCTGGACGTGATCGCCGCGGCGGACCACCTGCACCTCGGCGGCCCGGAGTTCATGGGCGGCGAGGCGGCGGCGAAGATCCTCGCCCACGCGCGCGACGGCGGCGTGACCACCTCGCTGGACTCTCTCGCGCCCGGCGACCCGGGCATGTTCGAGTGGATCGCGGCCGCGTTCCCCTATGTCGACCACCTGCTGGTCAACGACGAGCAGGCGCTCGGCTGGACCGGGGCCGCCGACCTGGAGGCGGCCTGCCGCACGCTGGTCGAGGCGGGCGCCGGCTGTGTGGCGGTGACCGCCGGCGCGCAGGGCGCGGTCGTGGCGACCGCGGCAGGCGTGACCCGGGTGCCGGCGTACGACATCGAGGTGGTCGACACCACCGGCTGCGGCGACGCGTTCTCGGCGGGCTACATCCGGGGTCTCGCGCTCGGCCGGACGCCCGTCGAGGCGGCCGAGCTGGGCTGTGCCACCGCCGCCCAGGTCGCCGGCGGGCTCGGCTCCGACTTCGGCAGCTTCGATCTCGCCTCGGTCGAGAGCTTCGCCGCCGGCGCGGCGCTCAAGGAGGTCTGAGCGGTGCCGCGCGCAGCGCGGGTCGACGTGGCGATCGTCGGTGCCGGCCTGGCCGGGCTGACCGCCGCCCGTGCCCTGGTGGCCGCGGGCCGGAGCGTCGTCGTGCTCGAGGCTCGCGACCGGGTGGGCGGCCGCACCCTCAACCACGACCTCGGCGACGGGCAGGTCGTGGAGGCCGGCGGACAGTTCGTCGGACCGACCCAGAACCACATTCTCGGGTTGGCCGCCGAGCTGGACGTCAAGACCTTCCCGGCCTACACCGAGGGCGAGGCGGTCTACGTCCGCGGCAGCAGCGCCAAGCGCTACGCCGGCGACATACCGCCGGACCCGACGGCCCTGGCCGATGTCGCGGTGAGCATGGCTCGCATCGACCGGGTCGCCCGGCGGATCCCGCTGGGCGACCCGTGGCGGGCACGCAACGCGGCGCGGCTGGACGCGGTCACCTTCGACTCGTGGATCCGCGAGACCACCGTCAGTGCCGCCGGGGTCGACCTGGTCAACATCTTCCTCGGCTCGGCGTACGGCGGCACCGCGGCGGACGCCTCCGCGCTGTTCAGTCTCCACTACGTCGCCGGGATGGGCGACGAGGACCACCCCGGCTCGATCACCCGAGGGATCGGGGTCGAGGGCGGTGCTCAACAGGACCGCTTCGTCGGCGGGTCGCAGGGGGTCTCGCTGGCGATGGCCGAGCAGCTCGGCGACCGGGTGGTGCCGAACGCCCCGGTGCGCGCGATCGAGCAGAACGGCCGCACCGTGAAGCTGCGTACCGACGCGGGCGTGTGGCAGGCCGGGCACGCGATCGTCGCCGTCCCGCCCCCGCTCGCCGGCAAGATCTCGTGGTCGCCGTTGCTGCCCGCGCCGCAGGCCGCTCTCTTCGACCGGATGCCGATGGGCACCCTGATGAAGTGCGAGGCGGTGTACGACGAGCCGTTCTGGCGCGCGGACGGGCTCTCCGGGCAGGCCACGTTCCGCTCGCCCGACTCGGCGATTTGCTCGATGTTCGACAACACCCCGCCGAGCGGTGGACCCGGTGTGCTGATGGGGTTCTTGGGTGGCCGCGCCTGGCGGGCGTGGGCCCACCGGCCACCTCGCGAGCGCCGGGCCGCCGTGCTGCGCACCTTCGCGCGGGCAGTGGGCCGGGAGGCGCTGCGGCCGCGCGACTACTTCGAGCAGGACTGGTCGGGCGAGGAGTGGACCCGGGGCGGTCCGACCTCGGTCCTGGCCCCCGGCGTGCTCACCACCCTCGGCGAGTGGCGGGACCGGCCCTTCGGGCTCGTGCACTGGGCCGGTGCGGAGCACGCCGACTACTGGAACGGCTACATGGACGGCGCCGTCCGCTCCGGCCGCGACGCCGCGGCAGCCGTGATCGACGTACTGGAAGGAACTGAGAGATGAGCATGACCGAGCTGAGCGAGACCGCTGTGCTGGCCGTCCCCGTGGAACGGGTCTGGCACGTGGTGTCGGCGACGAACCGGTACGCCGAGTGGGTGGACGGCGTCTTCGAGGTGACCGACCATCACGGCGAGGCCGAGGTCGGCCGCACCTACGCCGAGCGCAACCGCACCATCGGCCCGCTGTCCACGCGATCGACGTGGACGGTCAGGGAGATCGAGCCGCTGACGACCCGCATCGACACCGGTGAGGGCTTCGCCCCGCTGCACGAGATGACCAACGTCTTCCGGTTCCGGCCGGTCGCGGTCGACGGCGTCGAGGGCGCCGGCACCGAGATGACGTACGCCGTCCGCTACCGCGTCGGCCTCGGCCCGATCGGGGCGGTGATCGACAAGGTCACCCAGCCCGGGCTGCGGAAGTCGTTCCAGCAGTCGATGCGAAACCTGGAGGACCTGATCGTCGCCGAAGGTCAGTGACGGGTCGGCGAGGTCTGGTGCAAGGTGTGGCCGAGGATCCGGTCGACGTACGGGTTGGCGAAGACGCCGGTCGGGTCGAGCTCGTCGCGCAGCGCGGTGAAGTCGCCGAACCGGGGGTAGCGCTCGGCGAGGTCGGCCGCGCCGAGCCGGTGCATCTTGCCCCAGTGAGGACGCCCGCCAGCCGCGCCGAGGATGTCCTCGCACACGGAGAACCAGCGCTCGTGGGGCATCCGGTGGTACTGGTGGAAGGCGACATAGGCGACGTCGCGGTCGTACGCCGGCGAGAGCCAGATGTCGTCGCTCCTCACGAAGCGGACCTCGAAGGGGAACGACACCTTCTCGTCGTGGGTGTCGACCCACTGCCGGAGCTCGCGGAGCACGTCGCCGATCACGGCCCGCGGGACGGCGTACTCACCCTCGCGGAAACGTACGTCGCGGTCGGAGGCGAACACGTTCGGGGCGAGATCGGTGAAGTCCCGGGTCGACACCGCGCGGGTCACGAACCGGGTGATCCCCGGCACCAGACGAGGGAAGCGGGTGCCGACGCGCAGCAGCGCCTCGAAGCCGATGTTGGTGACGATCTTGTCGTCGAGGGTCCTGGCGAGCGTGCTCATCGGGTTGAGCTCGGCGTCGCCCGGCA
>JALZDD010000648.1 GCA_030862715.1 Actinomycetota bacterium
CGCCTAGCGTCAGGGGCATGCCCAAGGTCACCTACTTCACCGCAACGTCGCTGGACGGCTACATCGCCGACGAGAACAGCTCGCTGGACTGGCTCTTCGAGACGCCGCACGGCGACGACGAGAGCTCCTGGGAGCGGCTGATGGCGGAGTCGGCGGCCCTGGTGATGGGCGGCACGACGTACCGCTGGATGATCGACCACGATCCGGAGATGCTGACCGGACCGGAGAAGTGGCGGGAGTACTACGACGAGCGGCCGGTGTGGGTCTTCACGCACGCGACCGATCTGCCGAAGGTCCAGGGCACGCAGGTGCGCTTCGTGCAGGGCGACGTGAAGCCGGTCTACGACGAGATCGCTGCCGCCGTCGACGGCGGGATCTGGCTCGTGGGCGGTGGGGACCTGGTCGGCCAGTTCGACGACGCCGGTCTGCTCGACGAGGTCGTCGCCGGGATCTGTCCGGTCACGCTCGGCGCCGGGGCGCCACTGCTCCCCCGCCGCATCACCAGCAAGCGGATGCGCGTCATCGACGTCCTGCAGACCGGCGAGCAGGTGCAGATCCGCTACCGGATCGAGAGGCACTGATAGCCCCCGCTGCCGCCCGGCCCCGAGGCCACGCACCCACGAAAAGTGGGGCACATCCGGGCGACCCGGAGTTAACTTTAGCGGGTCCTGTTCTTCCAGGTGACACCGGGTCGTAACCGGGTTACAACCACCCGAATTGACTATGCCCCGCTGGGCATCTCGCTGCGAGGATTCAGCCCGCCACATCCCACCCATTCGAAAGCACGATCATGTCTCGTCTTCGTGCCGGCGCGCTCGCGCCGGCGCAGAAGCCCATGACGGCCGCCCTCGTCCTCGGGCTCGTCATCGGTGTCTTCTCCCTCATCGGACTCACCGCCACCAAGGCCGACGCGGCTGTGCCGCCCAAGCCCACGGTCGGCACCTGCTACAACTACGGCTGGACCGCCTACGGCGCTTGGTCCCAGACCGGCAAGAAGGTCTCGTGCAGCAGCGCCCACACCGCGAAGACCATCGCGCTGGGCACCCTCGTCGCCGGTACGACGCGCACCGAGGCTTCGATCACGCGCGAGGCCAACTGGGCTCCCATGGTCAAGACGTGTATCCGTGCCCTCAGGAGCAAGCTGGGCAGCACGTACTCGAAGCGGACTCAGTCGGCGTACAACACGGCGATCTTCGTCCCGAACGTCGAGCAGTTCAAGGCCGGCCAGCGCTGGTTCCGCTGTGACGTGGTGCTGCCCGGCAAGTCTTCGCTCAAGAATCTTCCCACCAACCGGGCGAAGTTCCTCGAAGGCGTCGCGCTGACCCAGCGCACCCGCGCCTGCATGAGTTCGACGTTCGCCGAGGGGCCGTACTCGTGCCTGAGCTCGCACACGTACAAGGCCTTCTCGACCTTCAAGAAGGCTGGCACGACCTACCCGACGCAGGCTGCGTTCGAACGGGCCGTCGCTCTCAATTGCCCGGCCCGAAACAGGGCCTACTCGACGCCGAGCCGTTACGAGTGGCAGACCGGCGACCACTGGGTCGGCTGCTACGAGCGGAACACCAACTGACCTGATCAGTGACCTACGTCGATCCCCCGGGCGGACATCCCGGGGGATCGTACGTTTATCCGCGCCATGCCTCGTCGGAACTCAGATCGGCGTGCTGGACGACCCAGGAGTGCATCGCGATCGCCGCGGCGGCGGAGGCGTTGATGGACCGCGTTGAGCCGAACTGGGCTATCGAGAAGGTGCCGTCGACGCTCTCCCGGGCCTGCTCGGAGAGCCCCGGGCCCTCCTGCCCGAACAGGAAGCAGACCGACTTCGGCAGCTCCATGGTCTCCAGGTGGAGCGATCCGGGCAGGTTGTCGATGCCGAGGAGGCGTACGTCTCGTTCATGGAGGTACGCCGCGAGCGCGGGTACGTCCGGGTGGTGATGAACGTGCTGGTAGCGGTCGGTGACCATCGCGCCGCGGCGGTTCCAGCGGCGGTTGCCGACGATGTGCACCTCGGCGGCCAGGAAGGCGTTGGCGGTGCGGACGATGGTGCCGATGTTGAAGTCGTGCTGCCAGTTCTCGATGGCGACATGGAATCCGTGGCGGCGCTTGTCGAGGTCGGCGACGATCGCCTCGAGCGTCCAGTAGCGGTATCGGTCGACCACGTTGCGGCGGTCGCCGTTGGCCAGCAGCTCAGGATCCCACTGCTCCCCCTCGGGCCATTCACCCTGCCATGGGCCCAGTCCGACCTCCGGCTGCCCGTGGGGCATCGGGTCGTAGGGCGCTCTGGATTCAGCCTCGGACGGTCGTGTCTCGTTCATCGACGAGTCAGAATATTCGACAACAAGAGTTGTTACCTATGGGTACCGTAGGGCCCGTGACAGGTGCGGGGAATTTTGCGCCGATGATGGCCGGTTTGGAATGGATGAGTCCGGACTTTCTGCTGGCCACTTTCGGCGAGCCGCTCTTCTGGATCAGCCTGATCATCATCTTCATCGAGTGCGGTCTCTTCTTCCCGTTCCTGCCCGGTGACAGCCTGCTGATCGCGCTCGGAATCTTCATCGCCACCGGCAAGATCGACATCTTCCCCGGGCCTCCCGGCGTCGAGGTCGTGGTCGCAATGCTCTTCTTCGTCGTGGCGGCATTCGCCGGCAACGTGACCGGCTATGAGATCGGCCGCAAGATCGGGCCACGGCTCTATGAACGCGACGGCCGGTTCATCAAAAAGCGGCATCTCGACCAGACCCGTGAGTTCTTCGACAAGCACGGCAACAAGGCGTTGGTGATCGGCCGGTTCATCGCCTTCGTACGCACCTATGTCACCGTCGTCGCCGGAGTCACCCACATGGACCGGCGACGGTTCTACTTCTGGAGCCTCGTCGGCGGCGTGTTGTGGGTGCTCGCGGTGACGTTGTTCGGCTTCTTCGTCGGATCCCGCTGGCCCTGGCTGGCCGACAACATCGACTACCTGATCCTGCTGCTCTTCGCGCTCGCGTTCCTGCCCGCGATGGTGGAGTGGTGGCGGCGGAGGCGTACGGCCTCGCACCTGGCCACGGACCTCGACCGCGACGGTCACCCCGACCGCGACATCCTCGGGATGGCCGTGCCGCCGCGCACGCCGGCCGACGACGACGCCGAGCGGGCCGACCACTAACCCTTCAGACGCCCTCGGGAGAGTCGGTCCAGGGCTTCCTCGATCACCTCGCGCTGCTTGGTGAAGGTCCACCTGACCAGGTGCTTCCCGGCATCGGTGTCGTAGAAGCCCTGCAGTGGGATGGCCACGACGCCGGCCCGCTCGGGCAGCGCCCGGCAGAACTCGAGCCCGTCGCTCCAGCCGAGGCCGGTGATGTCGGTGACGGCGAAGTAGGTGCCCTCCGGGATCGTCACGTCCAGTCCGATCTCCTTCAGCCCGTCGCAGAGCAGGTCGCGCCGTCCCTGCAGATCGAGGGCGAGCACCTTGGGCCAGTGGTCGAGATGCTCGAGCGCGTACGCAGCCGCCGGCTGCAGCGGGGCGCCGGAGGTGAACGTCAGCCACTGCTTGGCGCCCAGCAGCGCCTGGACCAGGTGCTCGGGGCCGCTCGCCCAGCCGACCTTCCAGCCCGTGAAGGAGAAGGACTTGCCGATGCTCGACAGGGTCAGGGTGCGATCGCGCATCCCCGGGAGCGTGGCGATCGGGATGTGCTCCACGCCGTCGAACGTCAGATGCTCGTAGACCTCGTCGGAGACCACCGTCAGATCGTGCTCGATCGCGAACGCGGCGACGGTCTCGAGCTCCTCGCGGGTGAGCACGGTGCCGGTCGGGTTGTGCGGGGAGTTGAGCAGGAGCACGTTCGTCTTCGAGGAGACCTGGGCCTCGAGCGCCTCACGCGGCAGTCTCCCGCCGGACGCGGACGCGTCCAGGCTCAACGTCACCGGTCGGCGTACGCCTCCTGCGAACTGCACCATGGCCGGGTAGCTGTCGTAGTAGGGCTCGACGAGGATCACCTCGTCGCCCGGGTCGACCAGCGCGAGGATCGCCGCCGCGATGCCCTCGGTGGCGCCAGTGGTGACCGCGACCTCGCGCGCCGGGTCGAAGGTGAGGCCGTAGTGGCGTTCCTGGTGGGCCGCGACCGCCTCGCGCAGCGCCGGGATGCCGGGGCCCGGGGCGTACTGGTTCCGCCCGCCCTCCAACGCAGCGACGGCTTCCTTGATGATCTCGTCGGGGCCGTCCACGTCGGGGAAGCCCTGGCCGAGGTTGACCGCGCCGGTGGCGGCGGCCAGGGCGGACATCTCGGAGAAGATCGTCGGCGGGATGCCGTGGAGTCGTCGCGCGGTCATAAGACTTAGGCTAGGGGCCGTGACAACCGACGCTGCCCTTGCTGCCGACATCGACGCCACCTGCCGCCTGCACGGGGAGTTCACGCTCCGCTCGGGGCAGGTCAGTGACACGTACTTCGACAAGTACCTCTTCGAGGCGAACCCGGCTCTCCTGGACCGTGTCGCGGCCCGGATGGTCGAGCTGCTTCCCGAGGGGACCGAGCTGCTCGGCGGACTCGAGCTCGGCGGCATCCCGATCGTGACCATGGTGTCGGCCAAGACCGGCATCCCGGCGATCTTCATCCGGAAGAAGGCGAAGGAGTACGGCACCGCCAAGCTCGCCGAGGGTCCCTCCTTCGACG
>JALZDD010000650.1 GCA_030862715.1 Actinomycetota bacterium
CGCTGTGCGGGGACTGGCACCGGGCGGACGACCTGGTCCAGACGTCGCTGCTGAAGCTGTACGCCTCGTGGCGCCGGGTGGAGGCGGGGTCGGAGGAGGCGTACGTCCGGACGATCCTCGTCCGCGCCCACATCGACCAGACCCGGCGGCCATGGTGGAAGCGGGAGCGGTCGGGCGACCTGCCGGAGCGGCCCGGTCCCGCAGACCAGGTCGAGGAGCGGTCCGAGCTGTTCGCGGCGCTCCAGGCGCTGCCGGAGATGCAGCGCAAGGTGGTCGTCCTGCGCCACTGGCTGCAGCTGTCGGTCGCCGAGACCGCGCGCGAGCTGCGGATCAGCGAGGGCACCGTCAAGAGCCACTCCTCGCGCGGCCTCGCCGCGCTGCGTACATGCCTGGAGTGGGGGGACGCCTCCCGGACGTGACCCGGCAGAGCAAGAACGGTCGGGCGGGCACGCCCCTGACGCGCCTAGCGTCAGGGGCATGCCCAAGGTCACCTACTTCACCGCAACCTCGCTGGACGGCTACATCGCCGATGAGAACAGCTCGCTGGACTGGCTCTTCGAGACGCCGCACGGCGACGACGAGAGCTCCTGGGAGCGGCTGATGGCGGGGTCGGCGGCGCTGGTGATGGGCGGCACGACGTACCGCTGGATGATCGACCACGATCCGGAGATGCTGACCGGGCCGGAGAAGTGGCGGGAGTACTACGACGAGCGGCCGGTGTGGGTGTTCACGCACGCGACCGGTCTGCCGAAGGTCCAGGGCACGCAGGTGCGCTTCGTTCAGGGCGACGTGAAACCCGTCTACGACGAGATCGCGGCCACCGTCGACGGCGGGATCTGGCTCGTGGGCGGTGGGGACCTGGTCGGCCAGTTCGATGACGCCGGTCTGCTCGACGAGGTCGTCGCCGGAATCTGTCCGGTCACCCTCGGCGCCGGGGCACCACTGCTCCCCCGTCGCATCACCAGCAAGCGGATGCGCGTCATCGACGTCCTGCAGACCGGCGAGCAGGTGCAGATCCGCTATCGGATCGAGAGGCATTGAGAGCCCCCGCTGCCGCCCGGCCCCGAGGCCACGCACCCACCAAAGTGGGGCACATCCGGGCGACCCGGGAGTTGACTTTAGCGGGTCTCGTTCTCATGGCTGACACCGGGTCGTAACCGGGACCGCCACCAAGGCCGACGCGGCAGTGCCGCCCAAGCCCGCCGTCGGCACCTGCTACCACTACGGCTGGACCGCCTACGGCGCTTGGTCCCAGACCGGCAAGAAGGTCTCGTGCAGCAGTGCCCACACCGCGAAGACCATCGCACTGGGCACCCTCGTCGCCGGTACGACGCGCACCGCGGCGTCCCTCAGCCGGTCGTCTGCTACGAGCGGAACACCAACTGATCCGCTGATCGACGCGTTTCAGCGAGTCAGCCGCGCCAGGCCTCGTCGGAACTCAGATCGGCGTGCTGGACGACCCAGGAGTGCATCGCGATCGCCGCGGCGGCGGAGGCGTTGATGGACCGCGTCGAGCCGAACTGGGCGATCGAGAAGGTGCCGTCGACGCTCTCGCGGGCCTGCTCGGACAGCCCAGGGCCCTCCTGCCCGAACAGGAAGCAGACCGACTTCGGCAGCTCCATGGTCTCCAGGTGGAGAGAGCCGGGCAGGTTGTCGATGCCGAGGAGGCGTACGTCCCGTTCGTGGAGGTACGCCGCGAGCGCGGGCACGTCCGGGTGGTGATGGACGTGCTGGTAGCGGTCGGTGACCATCGCGCCGCGGCGGTTCCAGCGGCGGTTGCCGACGATGTGCACCTCAGCGGCCAGGAAGGCGTTGGCGGTGCGGACGATGGTGCCGATGTTGAAGTCGTGCTGCCAGTTCTCGATGGCGACGTGGAAGCCGTGGCGGCGCTGGTCGAGGTCGGCGACGATCGCCTCGAGCGTCCAGTAGCGGTAACGGTCGACCACGTTGCGGCGGTCGCCGTTGGCCAGCAGCTCAGGATCCCAGTGCTCCCCCTCGGGCCAATCACCTGGCCACGGGCCCAGGCCGACCTCCGGCTGCCCATGGGGCATCGGGTCGTAGGGCGCTCTGGATTCAGCCTCGGACGGTCGTGTCTCGTTCATCGACGAGTCAGAATATTCGATAACAATAGTTGTTACCTATGGGTACCGTAGGGGCCGTGACAGGTGCGGGGAATTTTGCGCCGATGATGGCCGGTTTGGAATGGATGAGTCCGGACTTTCTGCTGGCCACTTTCGGCGAGCCGCTCTTCTGGATCAGCCTCATCATCATCTTCATCGAGTGCGGCCTCTTCTTCCCCTTCCTGCCCGGTGACAGCCTGCTGATCGCGCTCGGAATCTTCATCGCGACCGGCAAGATCGACATCTTTCCCGGGCCTCCCGGCGTCGAGATCGTGGTCGCGATGCTCTTCTTCGTCGTGGCGGCATTCGCCGGCAACGTGACCGGCTATGAGATCGGTCGAAAGATCGGGCCACGGCTCTATGAACGCGACGGCCGGTTCATCAAAAAGCGGCATTTCGACCAGACCCGTGAGTTCTTCGACTAGCACGGCAACAAGGCGGTGGTGATCGGCCGGTTGAGCGCCTTCGTTCGCACCTATGTCACCGTCGTCGCCGGAGTCACTCATATGGACCGGCGGCGGTTCTACTTCTGGAGCCTCGTCGGCGGCGTGCTGTGGGTGCTCGCGGTGACGTTGTTCGGCTTCTTCGTCGGATCCCGGTGGCCCTGGCTGGCCGACAACATCGACTACCTGATCCTGCTGCTCTTCGCGCTCGCGTTCCTGCCCGCGATGGTGGAGTGGTGGCGCCGGCGGCGTACGGCCTCGCGGCTGGCCACGGACCTCGACCACGACGGTCACGCCGACCGCGACATCCTCGGGATGGCCGTACAGCCGCGCACGCCGGTCGACGACGACACCGACGCCGAGACCCGCGCCGACCGCTAACGCGCCAGGCGCCCGCGGGCGAGTCGGTCCAGGGCTTCCTCGATCACCTCGCGCTGTTTGGTGAAGGTCCACCTGACCAGATGCTTCCCGGCATCGCTGTCGTAGAAGCCCTGCAGCGGGATGGCCACGACGCCGGCGCGCTCGGGCAGTGCCCGGCAGAACTCGAGCCCGTCGTTCCAGCCGAGGCCGGTGATGTCGGTGACGGCGAAGTAGGTGCCCTCCGGGATCGTCACGTCCAGCCCGATCTCCTTCAGCCCGCCACAGAGCAGGTCGCGCCGCCCCTGCAGATCGAGGGCGAGCTCCTTGGGCCAGTGGTCGAGGTGCTCGAGCGCGTACGCCGCGGCCGGCTGCAGCGGGGCGCCGGAGGTGAACGTCAGCCACTGCTTGGCACCCAGCAGCGCCTGGACCAGATGCTCGGGGCCGGTCGCCCAGCCGACCTTCCAGCCGGTGAAGGAGTAGGACTTGCCGATGCTCGACAGGGTCAGGGTGCGCTCGCGCATCCCGGGGAGCGTGGCGATCGGGATGTGCTCGACGCCGTCGAAGGTCAGGTGCTCGTAGACCTCGTCGGAGACGACTGTCAGGTCGTGCTCGATCGCGAAGGCGGCGACCGTCTCCAGCTCGTCGCGGGTGAGCACCGTGCCGGTCGGGTTGTGCGGGGAGTTGAGCAGGAGCACGTTCGACTTCGGGGAGACGGCCGCCTCCAGCGCCTCGCGGGGCAGTCTTCCGCCGGACGCGGACGCGTCGAGGCTCAACGTCACCGGGCGACGTACGCCACCTGCGAACTGCACCATGGCCGGGTAGCTGTCGTAGTAGGGCTCGACGAGGATCACCTCGTCGCCCGGGTCGACCAGCGCGAGGATCGCCGCTGCGATGCCCTCGGTGGCGCCGGTGGTCACCGCGACCTCGCGCGCCGGGTCGAAGGTGAGGCCGTAGTGGCGTTCCTGGTGGGCCGCGACCGCCTCACGCAGCGCCGGGATGCCCGGGCCGGGGGCGTACTGGTTCCGTCCGCTCTCCAGTGCGCTGACGGCTTCCTTGATGATCTCGTCGGGGCCGTCGACGTCGGGGAAGCCCTGGCCGAGGTTGACCGCGCCGGTGGCGGCGGCCAGGGCGGACATCTCGGAGAAGATCGTCGGCGGGATGCCGTGGAGTCGTCGCGCGGTCATGAGTCTTAGGCTAGGGGCCGTGACAACCGACGCTGCCCTTGCTGCCGACATCGACGCCACCTGCCGCCTGCACGGGGAGTTCACGCTCCGTTCGGGGCAGGTCAGCGACACCTACTTCGACAAGTACCTCTTCGAGGCGGACCCGGCTCTCCTGGACCGCGTCGCGGCCCGGATGGTCGAGCTGCTTCCCGAGGGGACCGAGCTGCTCGGCGGCCTCGAGCTCGGCGGCATCCCGATCGTGACCATGGTGTCGGCCAAGACCGGCATCCCGGCGATCTTCATCCGGAAGAAGGCGAAGGAGTACGGCACCGCCAAGCTCGCCGAGGGTCCCTCCTTCGACG
>JALZDD010000663.1 GCA_030862715.1 Actinomycetota bacterium
AGGACCGCGACGCCGAGGCCCGCGGCGACCAGCGCCAGCAGGACCGCGGTGCTGGGCGCCTCGTGCTCGCGGCGCGGCACGAACCCGGCCTCGCGACAGCTCCGCAGGACCGCCTCGTTGACCGCCGAGTCGCGGGCGCTGTAGGCCACGAAGGGCTCGGTGCGCAGGTCGGCCAGGGCCACGACGGGCTCGACGGCGAGCCGGTGGTCGACCGGGATGGCGAGCGCGAGCGGCTCGACCTCGAGGGTGCGCAGGGTCAGACCCTCGCCCGTGGCGGGCGGCCGCAGTACGCCGAGGTCGAGCGCCCCGCTCTGCAGCCGCTCGCACTGGGCCGGGGTGAGCAGGTCGGCGTGGATCTCGAGCGCCACCTCGGGCAGCTCGCGCTTGACCACCCGGGCGATGCCCGGCAGGTGCGAGAACGAGGCGGTACCGGTCAGCCCCAGGCGGACCAGGCCGTGGCGGCCGGCCCCGATGCGGCGTACGCCTCGGACGCTGTCGTCGACGGCGGCCAGTACGCGCGCGGCCTCGGTGCGCAGGAACTCGCCGGCCGGGGTGAGGGAGACCTGCCGGGTCGTCCGGGTGAACAGGGTGACGTCGAGCTCGGACTCGAGCTGGCGGATCGCCTGGGAGAGCGCCGGCTGGGCGATGTGCAGCTGCGCCGCGGCCTGCCCGAAGTGGCAGGTCTCGGCGACCGCGGCGAAGTACCGCAGGTGGCGTAGCTCCATGAAGCGCTCCTCACGAGGTGGTGATGACCGCCACACTAGGACTGCGATAGATAAACAACAAGGACGAAACTGACCCTCATTGATTGATTCGAATGATCAATGGATGCCTAGGTCGGGACTGGGCATTCGCCTGGTGTGACGGTCGCCACGTCTTGCAAAGGTGTGGTGACCGTCACCCGTTGGAGGCATCACCATGACCGCACCACTCACCGAGAGCCTGGGCCACATCGAGAACGTCCTGTCGGACGCCGTGGTCGAGGACCGCGAGGCCGGGATCTACCGCGCCAACCGCCGGATCTTCACCGACGAGGAGGTCTTCGAGCTGGAGATGAAGCACATCTTCGAGGGCAACTGGATCTACCTCGCCCACGAGAGCCAGGTGCCCAACCCCGGCGACTACTTCACCACCTACATCGGGCGGCAGCCGGTGATGATCACGCGCGACAAGGACGGCGAGCTGCACTGCATGATCAACGCCTGCGCCCACCGTGGCGCGATGCTGTGCCGGCGCAAGACCGACAACCGGATGACCCTGACCTGCCCGTTCCACGGCTGGACGTTCCGCAACGACGGCACCCTGCTCAAGGTCAAGGACCCCGACGACGCGGGCTACCCGGAGAGCTTCAACACCGAGGGCTCGCACAACCTCACCCACGTGGCCCGCTTCGACAGCTACCGCGGCTTCCTGTTCGGCTCGCTCAACCAGGACGTACTGCCGCTCGAGGAGCACCTCGGCGACACCGTCAAGGTCATCGACATGCTCGTCGACCAGTCGCCCGAGGGGCTCGAGGTGCTGCGCGGCTCCTCGACCTACACCTACGACGGCAACTGGAAGGTCCAGGCGGAGAACGGCGCCGACGGCTACCACGTCACCGCCACCCACTGGAACTACGCGGCGACGACCTCGCGTCGCAACACCGGCGAGTCGAAGAACACGACCAAGACCGTCGACGCCGGCAGCTGGGGCAAGGCGGGTGGCGGCTACTGGTCCTACCCGAACGGCCACCTGTGCCTGTGGACCTGGGCGGCCAACCCCGCAGACCGGCCGCTGTGGGATCAGATGGATGTGCTCAAGGAGAAGTTCGGCGAGGCCAAGGGCGAGTTCATGGTCAAGGGCTCGCGCAACCTGCTGCTCTACCCGAAC
This sequence comes from Actinomycetota bacterium, assembly GCA_030862715.1. Next base: position 1,870 of record JALZDD010000663.1, read on the forward strand.
GTGTATCTGATGGACCAGTTCTCGACCCAGATCCGGCACTTCCGCCCGATCTCGGTCGACAAGACCGAGGTCACCATCTACTGCATCGCCCCGAAGGGCGAGGCACCTGCGTCGAGAGCCTGGCGGATCCGGCAGTACGAGGACTTCTTCAACGCCTCCGGCATGGCCACACCCGACGATCTGGAGGAGTTCCGCTCCTGCTACGTGACGTACCAGGCCTCCGCGGCGCCGTGGAACGACATGAGCCGCGGTGCCGAGCACTGGCTCACCGGACCCGACGAGGTCGCCGAGGCGCTGGAGATGCCGGGCGTCATCTCGGCGGGCGCCAAGAACGAGGACGAGGGTCTCTACCCGGTCATGCACGCGCAGTGGGCCGACCAGATGCGTACGGCCATCGCGAACGAGAAGGGGAAGTGACCATGACCATCACGCAGAGTGCTCCTGCCGGAGCGAAGCTCATCACCCACGGCATGATCGAGCAGTTCCTCTACCGCGAGGCGCGCTTCCTCGACGACCGCGAGTTCGAGAAGTGGCTCGAGTGCTACGCCGACGACGTCGTCTACTGGATGCCCTGCTGGGACGACGCGGACCTCCTGACCGAGGACCCGCAGACCGAGATGTCGCTCATCTACTACCCCAACAAGGGTGGTCTGGAGGACCGGGTCTTCCGGATCCGTACGGAGCGGTCCTCGGCCACCTCGCTGCCCGAGCCGCGCACGTCGCACAACATCACCAACGTCGAGGTCATCGAGCGCCGCGGCGACCTGGTCGACGTGCGCTTCAACTGGCACACCATGTACTTCCGCTACAAGACCGTCGACCCCTACTACGGCACGTCGTTCTACACCATCGACTTCTCCGGCGAGCAGCCGCTGATCCGCCGCAAGAGCGTGGTGCTGAAGAACGACTACATCCACCACGTCGTCGACATCTACCACGTCTGAGGCACCGCGATGACTGCAACAGCTGAGCCGATTTCTGGCGAGCCCACTACCGGGGTCAGCACCCACCAGGTGGCGCTCTCCTTCGAGGACGGGGTGACCCGGTTCATCACCGTGCGTGAGGACCAGACCGTCGCCGACGCGTCCTACCGGCAGCGGATCAACATCCCGCTGGACTGCCGCGACGGCGCCTGCGGGACGTGCAAGGCGCTGTGCGAGTCGGGGGAGTACGACGGCGGCACCTACATCGAGGACGCGCTCTCCGAGGCGGAGGCCGCCGAGGGGTACGCCCTGCCGTGCTCGATGAAGCCGCGCTCGGATCTCGCGCTGCAGATCGCCACCACCTCCGAGGTCGCCAAGACCGGCGCCGCGAGCTACACCGGCACCGTCGTCGGCCTGGACCGGCTGAGCCCGACCACCGTCGAGCTCTCCATCGACATCCCCAACCGGGGCGAGATGGCCTTCCTGCCGGGTCAGTACGTCAACATCGCGGTGCCGGGCACCGAGGTGACCCGGTCGTACTCCTTCGCGAACGCCCCGCACGAGGAGCGGCTCGTCTTCCTGGTCAAGCTCACTCCGGGTGGCGCGATGTCGACCTGGCTGACCGAGCGCGCGGCCGTCGGCGACGAGGTCACCTTCACCGGTCCGAACGGCTCCTTCTTCCTGCGCGAGGCGCGCCGGCCGGTGCTCATGCTGGCCGGTGGCACCGGGCTCGCGCCCGTTCTCTCGATGCTGCGCCAGCTCGAGGTCGACGGCTGCGACCGCGGCGGCCGGCTGGTCTACGGCGTCAGCACCGACGATGACCTGGTCAAGCTCGACGAGGTCGATGAGCTGGTCTCGCGGATCCCCGGGTTCAGCTGGGACCACTGCGTCTCCGACCCCGCCTCGACCGCCGCCAACAAGGGCTACGTGATGAGCCTGATCGGCGACGACGACCTGCACGACGGCGACGTCGCGATCTACCTGTGCGGCCCGCCCCCGATGGTCGAGGCGGTGCGTACGCA
>JALZDD010000682.1 GCA_030862715.1 Actinomycetota bacterium
CCCGCCGAGAGCATCAGCGCGGCGAACATCAACGTGTACGCGTCCACGACCCACTGCAGCCCGGCCATCCCGCCACCCAGGTCCCGGTGCAGATAGGGCAGCGCGATGTTCACCGCGGAGACGTCGACGGTGATCACCGTGAACCCCAGCAGCGCGGCGAGCAGCGCTCGAACGCTCCCCGCCGGCACGGCTGCCGGGCCTCCGCTCGACGTCTCGTGGGCAACTGCGGTCATCGTGCTCCTCCTCCAGGTCGTTGTCCCCGAAAGTCTGGTCGCGTCGCGCGCGCGGAGGCAGACCGCGTGATGCCGGGGTGTCACCAGGGGTAGGTGTGACACGGCCCCTCACACCGGCCGGGCCTGCGGCACACTGGTAGGGATGAGTGACATGGCTGCGACTGAGCTCGGGCGCTACCTGCGCGCCCGCCGGGCACGGGTGACCCCGGAGGAGGCGGGTCTGCCCGCAGGCACCGGCGTGCGGCGTACGCCTGGGCTGCGGCGCGAGGAGCTCGCTGCTCTCGCGGGCGTGTCGGTCGACTACTACACCCGGCTGGAGCGAGGGCGGGAGACCAACCCGTCGGCGGCCGTCCTGGACTCGCTGGCTCGTACGCTGCGCCTGACCGGCGATGCCCACCAGCGCCTGCACGAGCTCGCCGAGGTCGCCTCGGGACGCGTCAGCGTGCCCCAAGCGACGACCGACACGACCGTACGTCCCTCGGTGCTCGTCATGCTCGAGACGCTGCGACCGCTGCCGGCCTTCGTGTTCAGCAGGCACAACGACATCTTGGCCGCCAACCGGCCGGCCCGGCGGCTCTACCCGGGTCTGTGGGACGGCCCGCGGGAGCACCGGAACCTGACCCGCTACCTCTTCCTCGATCCGATCGGGCGGCACCTGCTCGACCCGTGGCACCAGACTGTGACCAGCTCGGTCGCCAACCTGCGCGCCGTCGGCGGCACCGATGTCGACTCACCCCGGCTCGCCGCGCTTGTCGGCGAGCTGCTGCTCAAGTCGCCGGAGTTCGCCGCGATCTGGGAGCTCTACGACGTGTGCGAGCGCAGCGGCGGCACCAAGACCTTCGAGCATCCCCGGGTGGGCCGGATGACACTCACCTACGAGGTCATGCAGCTGGCCCGCACCGGCGGTCAGCGCATGATCGTCTACCAGGCGGAAGCCGACACGGTCGACGAGAAGGCGATGCTCGCGCTGAGCGACTGAGACCGCCCGAGCCTCAGTGGGACTCGAAGTCCTCGGGCGTGATCTCGTCGAGGAACTCGCGGAACTTCTCGATCTCGTCCTCCTGCTCGGCCGGCACTGCGAGCCCCGCCTCGTCGAGAACCTCGTCGGAGACCACGATCTTGGTCCCCGTACGCAGCGCCAGCGCGATCGAGTCCGACGGCCGCGCGCTCACCTCGACGCCGGAGGCGAAGACCAGGTTGGCGTAGAAGACGCGGTCGGTGACCGAGGTGATCTGCACCTCGGTCAGCTCGTTGCCGGTCGCCTCCAGCACGTCCTTGAGCAGGTCGTGGGTCAGCGGCCTGGGTGGCACCACGCCCTGCTGGGCGAAGGCGATCGCGGTCGCCTCCACCGCGCCGATCCAGATGGGCAGGTATCGCTCACCCGCCACCTCGCGCAACAGCACGATCGGCTGGTTGGAGGGCATCTCCACTCGGACTCCGAGCACATCGACCTCGCGCATGTCATCCACCCTACCCGTCTCCGGGTCGCGACAGCAGCCCGGTTGACCGGCGACATGGACCGAGTCAGCGGTCGCGCAGTCCAGACTTCACCAAGGTGGCGTGCAGACGGACCGCCAGCGAGGCGATCTCGCTGCCGATCTCCTCGGCCCGGCCCTGCGCTCCGGCGTTCCCGGGGCGCCGCAGCGGCGCCACGATCTGCTCGATGAGACCGACCTCGCGGTCGGCGGCGGCCTTCATGCCGCGCAGGTGACGGGGCTCGATGCCGAACTCGGCCAGCTCCTTGGCCGTGCGTGCGATCGCGAGGGCGTCGGTGTCGTAGTGACCGCTGCGCAGCGGCACCACCAGCGCCATCTTCTCCAGCTCGGTCAGCAGGGCGTCGTCGACCTCGGCCACCTTGAGGAGCTCGCGTCGCGAGATCCGCATGTTGTCCGTACGCCGGAACGACTCCGCCCCCGGCGCGCCACTGGGCGTCAGGGCAACTGTCGGGACCGTGGGCACGGTCGGCTCGATCGCCGGCGGCTCGAGGCCACGGTCGATCGCGTCGAGGTGATCGCCGATGACCTTGAGCGGCAGGTAGTGGTCGCGCTGCATCCTCAGGACATAGCGCAGCCGCTCCACATCACGGCGGGAGAACTTGCGGTAGCCCGCGGGCGTACGCTCCGGCTTGATCAGTCCCTTGTCCTCGAGAAACCGGATCTTCGGGATGGTGACCGTGGGAAAGTCCGGACGCAACTGATCCAGGACCTGCCCGATGTTGAGCCGCTCCCCCGAGTCGCTAGCCGGCCGTTGTGGGTCAGGCATCGCGGCGGCGGCCATCGGCTACGCCCCTTCGTGCCCGGCGTAGAAGACGAGCCGGAACTTGCCTACCTGGACCTCGTCGCCGTCCTTGAGAACGACCTTCTCGATCCGGTCACGGTTGACGTAGGTGCCGTTGAGGCTGCCGACGTCGGAGACCTCGAAGGTGTCGCCGGTGCGCGCGAACTCCGCGTGGCGACGCGAGACGGTGACGTCGTCGAGGAAGATGTCGCTGTCCGGGTGGCGACCCGCGACCACGGTGTCCTGGTCGAGGAGGAAGCGGCTTCCGGCACCGGGACCACGCTGCACGACGAGCATGCCATTGCCCCTCGGCAGGGCCTCGACGGTCGCCGCCTCGACCGGGCTGAGCACCCGGTCGGAGGTGTCGGCGTCAGCCCCGAGCTGAATCGTCGAGGTCTGGTCGGTCCCGGTCAGGCTTACGCCACACTGCGAGCAGAACCGCGCTTCGTCGGGGTTCTGGCTGCCGCAAGCGGGGCACACGGACATTTTTGAGCTCCAGGTTCATCGAGGGCCGGGCACCTACCCTCAAGTGAGCGTTGAGGGATGGTATCCGCAACCTATCAGGTCGGCCCAGGTGTTCGGTTGGGCTGCGCCCAATTCTTAGCGCACAGCCTTAGGCGTCGAGTGATGCCTCGTACGCCGCGGCGTCGAGGAGGCTCTCCAGCTCGGCAGGATCGGACGGCGTGACCTCGAAGAGCCAGCCCCCGCCGTAGGGGTCGTCGTTGACCAGCTCGGGCGTGGCGTCGAGCGATCCGTTGACCGCGACGACCTCGCCGGAGATGGGCGCGTAGATGTCGCTGACCGACTTGGTCGACTCCAGCTCGCCGCAGCTCTCGCCCGACTTGATCGTGTCGCCGACGGCGGGCATCGACACGTAGACGATGTCGCCGAGGGCGTCCTGAGCGTAGTTGGTGATCCCGATCCGTACGGAGCCTTCGGTCTCGCCAGGGTTGCGCAGCCACTCGTGCTCGCTGGTGTACTTCAGGTCCTCGGGGTACACGGCCATCTCCTCATCAGGCGTACTGGTCTGGCTGCGGAAGATCGTCCCGCGAGCCGTTGTCGAAACCCTACTGCGACCCACCGACGAAACGGTCAGCGGGACACGGTGTGAATCGACTCGATGTCGATCTTCTCCTCCGACTCCACCTTGACCTCCGCGCCCTGCTCCTCGAGCTGGTCCTGCGGGCCCTGGTAGAAGTCGATCGCGCCGGCCAGCGTGTCGGGCGGGCCGATCACCTGGAGGCGGTAGGGCGGGCTGATCAGCTCGCCGCCGACGTTGAGTCCCGAGGCGGGCTGGCTGACCTCGATCGAGGACGACGCGACGAGGCGTACGGCCTCGCCGTCGGCCCCCTCGATCTCCATCGCCTCGGCACCGCTCGTACGCAGCTCCTCGATCAGGTCGAGGAGCGCGGTCAGCCGCAGCGGGTCGGCGCCGGGGTCGATCTCGATCGTGAT
>JALZDD010000455.1 GCA_030862715.1 Actinomycetota bacterium
ACTTTGTCCAATTACTTTTCAAAGTTCGACAGAAACTTTGCAGAAACCGCCGCGAAAGGGTTGTACAACGTGAGCGCGGTCACTAGTTTGTCTCTCAGTCACCGAATTCTGTGACTGCCATCACAGGCTGCGCCCACGATGAGCGACTACACCCCGGACAGGAGGCAACCGTGCGCGACGCAGACATCACCGTGCGGGTCTCCGCCACCGCCGACCCGGCCGCCGTTCGGGCCGCACGCATGGGCCTGCTCCTGCGGTCGCTGCGCGACCGCGGGCCGCGCTCGCGGGGCCGCCTGGCCGTGGAGACCGGTCTGACCCGCACGGTCGCGACCGGTCTGGTCGACGAGCTCGCCGAGCTCGGGCTGGTGTCCTGCGAGGACGCCGACCGCCGCGGCGCCGGCCGCCCCGGCGTCCAGGTCCGGCTCGTCGGCAGCTCGGTGTGCGGCGTGGGCGCGGAGATCAACGTCGACCACCTCGCCGTCGTCGCCGTCGACCTCGCCGGGTTCGTGATCGCCGAGTTCCGCCGCGGCATCGACGGCCGCAGCCTTCCGCCCGAGGGCGTGCTGGCCGAGCTCGCCGGCCTCGTCGACGACGCCCTCGCCGAGGCACGGACCGCCGGCGCCACCGTCGCGGGCATCACCGTCGGCGTCGCGGGCCTCGTCGACACCGCCACCCAGCGGGTCACCCTCGCCCCGAACCTCGGCTGGCGCGACATCGACGCCGCTGAGGACGTACGCCGCCGGCTGGCCACCACGGCCGCCCCAGTGCCGCCGGTGCGCGTGGCCAACGAGGCCACCCTCGCCGCCAACGCTGAGCTCGACGCCACCGACGCCGACCGCGCCGACATGGTCGTCCTCTACGGCGAGGTCGGCCTGGGCGGCGCGATCGTCAGCGGTGGCCGGGTCGCCCCGGGCCGGCACGGCTGGGCAGGCGAGATCGGCCACCTCCCGGTCGACCCTCGCGGGCGTCTGTGCGGCTGCGGCCGCACCGGCTGCTGGGAGACCGTGGTCGGCCTGCGGGCGCTGCTCGAGGCGGCCACCGACCCCGACGACCCGGTCCGCGACCCGGTGCTGACCCTGGAGGAGCGGCTCGCCACCCTGGTCGAGCGCGCCCGGCTCGCCGACGGCCGCACCCTGGCCGCGCTGGGGGAGGTCGGGACCTGGCTCGGCACCGGCGCCGCCATCCTCGTCAACACGCTCAACCCCGGGACCGTCGTGCTCAGCGGCTACTTCGCCGTGCTCGGCGAGTGGCTGCGCCCGGCCGTCGAGGCACGGCTCGCCGCCGACGTCCTCGCGCCGCGTGCCGGTGGCACCCGGGTCGCGATCTCAGCCTTCGGCCCCACCGCCGCGGTTCGCGGCGGCGCACTGGTCTCCCTGGAGCCGGTGCTCTCCGACCCCACCGCCCTCGCCGAACTGCACGGAGGAACCCGATGACCCAGAGCCCGAAGCCGTCGCCGGACGGCCCCGCCGCCAGCGCAGGCGGGGGTGACGTACTGCTCGAGATGACCGGGATCGTGAAGCGGTTCCCCGGCGTGCTCGCCCTCGGCGGCGTCGACCTCGACGTCCGCGCGGGGGAGGTGCACTGCCTGCTCGGACAGAACGGCGCCGGCAAGTCGACCCTCATCAAGGTGCTCTCGGCGGCGTACCAGCCCGACGAGGGGGAGATCCTCTGGGAGGGCGAGCCGGTCCGGCTGACCACGCCGGTCGCCGCCATGAAGCGCGGCATCTCGACCATCTACCAGGAGCTCGACCTGGTGCCCGGGCTCACCGTGACCGAGAACATCTTCCTCGGACACGAGCTCGCCACCGCCGGGTTCAGCCGCCGCGCGGAGGCGACCCAGCGGGTGCGTACGCTCCTGGCCCGGCTCGGGCACAGCGAGGTCGACCCGAACCGCCTGGTCGGCGACCTGTCGCCGGCTGGTCAGCAGATCGTCAGCATGGCGCGGGCGCTGTCCCACGACACCCGTCTGCTCATCCTCGACGAGCCGTCGGCGGTCCTCGACCAGGAGGAGGTGGACAACCTCTTCCGGGTGGTCCGCGGCCTCACCGCGGAGGGCGTCGCGATCATCTACATCTCCCACCGCCTCGAGGAGATCCGCCAGATCGGCGACCGGATCACGGTCCTCAAGGACGGCCGCACCGTGGCCACCGGGCTCTCGGTCGAGGAGACCCCGACCCGGGAGCTGATCACACTGATGACCGGCCGCCAGATCGAGTACGTCTTCCCCGAGCGCCCCGCGATCGCACCCGGTCGGGAAGGCACGCCGGTGCTCGAGGCCACCGGCCTGTCCGGCGACCGCTTCCACGACATCGATCTCCGCGTCCACGCCGGCGAGATCGTCGGTCTGGCCGGCCTGGTCGGTTCCGGCCGTTCGGAGATCCTCGAGACCGTCTACGGCGCCCGCCGCTCCAGCTCGGGCGCGGTCACCGTCAACGGCCGCCGGCTGCGCCGCGGCTCGGTGCGCGCCGCGGTGGCCGCCGGTATCGGCCTCGCCCCCGAGGAGCGCAAGAGCCAGGCGCTGCTGCTCGACCAGGCGGTCTACCGCAACGTGACGGTCTCGTCGCTGAACCGGTTCTCCAAGGGCAGCTTCCTCGACAGCGGCGC
>JALZDD010000693.1 GCA_030862715.1 Actinomycetota bacterium
CATCGTGGTCCCCAAGGTCAACAGCGCCCAGCAGGTGCACGACCTCGTCGCGGCCTTCGAGAAGGCCGGCGTCCCGGAGCAGACCAAGCTCTGGGCGATGATCGAGAGCCCGTACGCCATCCTCCACACCGAGGAGATCGCCTCCGCCTCCGAGCGGCTGACGGTGCTCGTGATGGGCACGAACGACCTGGTCAAGGAGCTGTACGTCGACCACGTCCCCGCCCGCGCCAACCTGGTCACCAGCCTCCAGCTGGCCGTCCTCGCCGCGCGTGCGAGCGGCAAGGTCATCCTCGACGGCGTCTACAACAACGTGAAGGACGCCGAGGGCTACGCGGCCGAGGTCGAGCAGGGCCGGATCTTCGGGTTCGACGGCAAGACCCTGATCCACCCCGCCCAGGTCGAGGGCGCCAACGCAGGCTTCGCGCCCAGCGAGCAGGCGGTGGCCGACGCCAAGGGACTCATCGAGACCTGGGAGGCGAGCGACGGTGGCGTCGTGACGTACAACGGCAAGATGGTGGAGAACCTCCACGTCGAGTCCGCGCGACGCACGCTGAGCATCGCCGAGGCCATCGCAGCGTTGTAATCCACAGGAAGGTATACCCCTGGGTGTATCTTCCTCGTTACCTCCTGGGTGCATTTCGCCTTGTCAGTAACTTTTTTCTGAGAAGAAGGTGACAAACAGTCGAGATTCTGGTTCCGTTACGTGCTGCGCGACACTACCGACACTCGCTACGCGCTCAGGAGACAGCGTCAGATGACTGAAGCGAATCGTCGGCCCGCGACGGGGGACCGCTCGAACGTCCCTCCCACGCCGGCTCGACACCCCGCCACACCGATGCTCCCCACGAACGACACCGCGCCCGAACCCCTCGAGATCGCTCGCCGCGCTCTCGAGGGGTTGTCGCCGGCGGACGAGTCGTGGTTTACCAATCCCAAGACGAACCCAGCCGCGGAGCGAGTGCGACCGCGTCACACGCCGTACACGCCCCAGCCACAGCCCGGCACGGCGCTCGTCCTGAGACACCCCGATGCCGGCCGCTCCCAGCCGCCGCGGGCCACCTACCAGCGCCCGATGCCGCCGCACACCCAGCTGCCGCAGTACGCCTACCAGCCGAGCCCCTACACGGCACAGCAGTTCCACCCTGCCGGGCCCGTGATGTTCGCCAACCCTGCGATGCCGTCGTACGCCGCCGCGCAGGTGCCGACCCGGAACGGCGTGGTCGAGGAACACCGGATTCCGAAGAACCGCGCACGCAACAAGAAGGCCGTGCTGCTGCCGCTCGCGGCGATGGCGATCGCCTCGGCCGGCATCGGCGCCTTCGCCCAGGCCAACGTCGACCCGGGTGTCGAGACCCAGCAGCTCAAGGCCCGCGCCGGCCAGTACGAGGCCGTACCCGTGGTCGACACCGCCGCCCAGAAGGTCATCGACGCCCCCGGCGTGATCGCACCGGAGAAGACGTCCCTCTTCTCCCCCGCAGCCGCAGGCACCACCTCCGGCGGCAAGCACTCGAACGGCGATTACGACGCGCCCTCCACCGCCGAGGCCTACGGTGGCGCTCACTCCTCCAGCGGGACGATCTCCGCCCCGCGCGACGGGGACACCTTGTCGGACAAGGACCCGGCACCCGCTCCCGAACCGGCCCCGCAGCCGGCCCCGGAGCCGGCTCCGCAACCCGAGCCGGAGCCCGAGCCCGAGCCGACCCCCGTGCCGACGCAGCCGTCGCTGGGCGAGAACGTGGTGGCCCCGGTGCTCGACACGGTGACGGGCGTCATCGACGGTCTCACCGGAATTCAGCTCGACCTGACCCCGTAGTCATCGAGTGACCCAGAACGGGGCCGTGACCTCATCCGAGGTCACGGCCCCGTTTACGTATGCCCGGGTGGGTTACCCATGGCACGGAAGGGCTATCTAGAAATAGGACCTCCGTCCCGATAACTTCCGTGGTTTTCTCTCGTTTGAGCGATGTGCCACCCCTTAACTCGGGAGTGCGCCAGGTTCCCCCGGATCTGGCAGGTGGCACGGCCCCGTTGCGGGGATCTTGGGG
>JALZDD010000697.1 GCA_030862715.1 Actinomycetota bacterium
TTTCACATGCCGTCGGTATGTTCGGAAGTCCCGGAGATGGCCTAAGGTCGATCGCGTGGTGAGAAAACGAGTAGCTGATGCAAGCAAACAGGCCGGAAGAGTAGTCGGCGCGGTGCGGGAGACGGCCCGGAAGCTGGTCGCCGACGTGGTGTCCGGCAAGGTCAAGGTCCCCTCCGTCCCGAAGGTCAAGGTGCCGCGGCCAGGACGCAAGGCGCCTGCCAAGGCCGCTGAGCCGGTCGTGAAGACGCCCGCCAAGCTGGTCGCAGAGCCGGTCGCTGAGCCGGTGAAGCCCGAGCCCACCGTCGAGGCCGTTGCGGACCCGGTGGCCAAGGCGGCCGAGAAGGCTGCGCCGGTGAAGAAGACCGCCGCCAAGAAGACCACGGCCAAGAAGAGCCCCGCGAAGACGACGACCGCGGCGAAGAAGACGACGGCCACGAAGGCTCCCGCGGCGAAGAAGACCACCGCTAAGAAGACGACCGCTAAGAAGACGACCGCGGCCAAGAAGACCACCGCCGCTGCGGCCACCCCGGCGAAGACGACGGCTGCGAAGAAGACTGCTGCCAAGAAGACCGCTACCAAGAAGACGACGGCCAAGAAGGCGCCCGCGAAGAAGACCGCGGCGAAGAAGACGACCGCGACAAAGACTGCGGCGAAGAAGGCTCCCGCGAGCGGGGCCTCGACGAGCCCGACCACCGGGACCGAGACGCCGTCCAGCGACGCCTAGTCGTTCTAGCCGGGACTCCCGACGCGGACCGAGGCGAGAGTCGTACGCGGCCCGAGCCCCAGGCCGCGTGCGTTCTCGAGGTCCTCGAGAGTGTCGACGTCGTGGCGCAGCGAGTGGAGGTCGCCCTCCAGCGGATGGGCGCCGCCGTCGCGATGGGCGGCGGCGGACCCGGGCCCGAACGCGGGCCGGAACCGGTCGTGGGGCGCGGTGTAGAGGGTGGTGCCTCCGCCCGCCGCGTCCTCGACGTACGCAGCCCCGAACCCGCCCGCGGCGCTCAGCGCCGCGTCCAGGTCGGCCGAGCGAAGTGCCGGCAGGTCGCCGCACAGGGCAGCGGGGCGGAGCCCCGGCCAGCGGCGCCGGGCCTCGAGCGCTCCCTGCACGAGGGTCTCGTTGAGGTCACCGCTGACCCCGTCGGGGATGACGGCGGCGCCGAGGCGGGCGACGTCGGCGGCGAAGAAGGAGTCGTCGGTGATCACCAGCACGGCGCCGACGCCGGAGGCGGCCAGGCACGACTCGGCGGTGTCGAGCGCGAACGAGCGGGCGAGGTCGGCGCGCTCGTGCGACTCGATTCCGACCAGCCGGGACTTGCCGCGCGCCGGAGGCTTGACGGGCAGCAGTACGACGTAACCGGGTGCAGGTACAGGCATCGAGGTAGATCCTGACAGGTATCTCACAACGTCGCGGATACGGCCCGGTAGCCTGCCCTGCGTGGGAAAGTACCGAAAGTTCCAGGAGGGCAGGCTCGGCTGGTCGTGGGTCGTGGCCGTCGGGATCGTGAAGCCCGTCCTCCTCGCCACCACCAAGCACCAGTGGGAGGGTGGCGAGAAGATTCCGGAGAGCGGGGGAGCGGTGTTCGCGCTCAACCATGTCTCCGAGATAGATCCGTTCACCGCCGCGCACATCGTGTGGGACTACGGCCGCCGCCCGAGCTACCTGGCCAAGGCCGCGTTGTTCAAGGGTCCGCTGGGCAAGTTCCTGCGGGCTGCCCGGCAGATCCCGGTGGACCGGACGGCCGGTGCGTCGGCGTTCGACGCGGCCGTGAACGCGGTCAACGAGGGCAGCATCGTGGTGGTCTACGTCGAGGGCTCGATCACCAAGGACCCGACCGGCTGGCCCATGCGGGGCAAGTCCGGTGCGGCGCGGATCGCGCTCGCGACAGGCGCCCCGGTCTACCCGGTGGGACAGTGGGGAGCCCAGGAGCTGCTTCCGGCGTACTCTCTCAAGCCGCACCTGATCGGTCGCAAGATGATCCAGATGAAGATCGGTGATCCGGTTGATCTGAAGGATCTCGAGGTCCAGGAGCACACGTCGGCGGTCGTCAACGAGGCGACCGACCGGATCATGAAGGCGATCGTCGGCCTGGTGGCCGACATCCGGGAGGAGGAGCCGCCCAGCGAGCTCTTCGACCCGAAGAAGGCCGGTGTGAATGCGACCGGCGACCCCCGCAAGACGAAGAAGAAGGACGACAATTGAGTGGCAAGGTAGCTGTCTTCGGAGCGGGCTCATGGGGCACCGCGTTCTCGGTCATCCTCGCCGACGCGGGCAACGACGTGACGATGTGGGCGCGGCGTGAGGAGGTCGCGGCGGCGATCAACGACACCCACGAGAACCCTGAGTACCACCCGGGCACCGAGCTGCCGCACAACATCAGTGCCACCCATGACATCGAGAAGGCCGCGCACGGAGCCGACCTGGTCGTCCTCGCGGCGCCGTCCCAGACGCTGCGCACCAACCTCACCGACTGGGCGCCGTTCCTGCCCCAGGGCGTACCGCTGGTCTCGCTGATGAAGGGTGTCGAGCTCGGCACCCTCGAGCGGATGAGCGAGGTGATCGCCCACGTCACCGGTGCCGGGCCGGATCGGATCGCGGTGGTGAGTGGCCCCAACCTGTCCAAGGAGATCATCCGGCGCGAGCCCGCCGCCGGTGTGGTGGCGTGCGCCGACGAGGAGGTCGCCAAGACGATCCAGGCGCGCGTGCACTCGCCCGCGTTCCGTCCCTACACCTCGACCGACGTGGTCGGCTGCGAGATCGGCGGGGCCTACAAGAACGTGGTCGCGATCTCCACCGGGATGGCGGCCGGGATGGGGTTCGGCGACAACACCCAGGCGTCCCTGATCACCCGCGGTCTCGCCGAGACCGCGCGGCTGGCGATGCAGCTGGGCGCCAACCCGATGACCCTCATGGGTCTCGCCGGCCTGGGTGACCTGGCCGCGACCTGCTCCTCGCCGCTCTCCCGCAACCGTACGTTCGGAGAGAAGCTCGGCAAGGGCATGACCACCGCCGACATCCTCGCCTCCAGCCACCAGGTCGCCGAGGGCGCCAAGTCGTCCCACTCGCTGCGCGAGCTGGCCGCGAAGGTCGGGGTCGACGTGCCGCTGGCGCAGTACGTCGACGACGTCGTCTCCGGTGCCAAGACCGTCAGCGAGATCTTGGACGAGATGCTCGAGCGGCCGACGAAGGCCGAGACCGAGTAGGTCCCTTCGTCAAGGCGGTGTCCTGAGCCTGTCGAAGGGTATGCAGCCGAAGGCCCGCTTCCCGTGCGGAGTTCCGCACGGGAAGCGGGCCTTTCTCTGCATACCTTGATGGAGGATCAGCGGGTCAGGCGGTGCCGAGGTCCTTCCACGGGCCCCACTCCTCGGTGCCAGGAGTGTTGCCCTGGGTCCACCACTTGGCCTCCCACAGGTGACCGCCGTAGGTGACGCGGTCGCCGGCGACGTACACCGTGGTCGCCGACCAGGCGGCCGCTCCGCCGGGCGGGTCGGTCGGCGGGTCCGTGGGCTCCTCGGTGGGCGGGTCGGTCGGGTCCGGCTCCTCGACCGGGCCGCCGGTGCCGTTGCGCATGGCGTCGGCGAAGGTGCCGATCAGCTCGCCCTGACGGTCACCGGAGAGCTCCCACCACATGCCCCCGCCGAGGCCCTTCGAGATGGCGTACGCCGCCTTCTGGGCGATCGTGCGGGTGTTGTCGTAGCTCCACCACTGGTTGCCGTCGTAGCGCCACGCGGCGCCGGTCGCGGCGTCGTAGTGGTCGGTGCCGCGGGACTTGAGCTTGTCGTAGTCCTCGTTGCCGGCCTCGTACGTCCCTGGTGCCGCGGCGGTCGCCGGGCCCCACGGGGCGGAGGAGGTGGCGCCCTGCCAACCGCGGCCGTACGCCGCCATGCCCAGGCCGAGCTGGGCCGGTGAGATCCCGGCGTCGAGGTACTCGCGGACCGACTCGTCGACGCTGAACCGCTTGCCGTCGGGGCGCGGGTCGGCGGGGTCGGCGTAGAGGTTGCCCTGGTGGCCGGTCAGCTTCGGGTCCCAGGCGCCCCACAGGTCATAGCCCTGGATGTTGCCGAAGTCGAGGGAGTTGAAGATCGCCGGGTCGTTCCAGCCGCCGGCCTCGATGTCCTGCGGGTTGGCCGGGAGGAACGCCGAGAGCTGGTAGTCCTTGCCCGTGGTCGAGCCCAAGGCGTCCAGCTGAGAGCGGAACTCGGCCAGGAGCGCCTTGAAGTTGGCGCGGTCGTTGACCGGGTCGACGTGGTTGCCGGTGTTGCCGTTGGGTGAGCCCGGCCACTCCCAGTCGATGTCGAAGCCGTCGAAGACGCCGGCCGCGGCTCCGGGGCCGCCGCGTCCGTCGATCACCGGCAGGTTGCCCTTGATGTAGAGGTCGATGCAGGAGGAGACGAACTTCCGCCGCGACTCCGGCGTGGCCGCCGCGAGGGAGAAGTTCTTCGACCAGGTCCAGCCGCCCAGCGAGAGCAGGACCTTCAGGTCGGGGTGCTTCGCCTTGAGCTGCTTGAGCTGGTTGAAGGAGCCGGCCAGAGGCTGGTCCCAGGTGTCGGCCGTGCCGGAGACGGATGCGTCGGCTGCGTACGACATCCCGTAGTCGGCGTAGGCGTCACCGGCGCCGTCGGAGCCGTTGGGCCCCTCGCCCTGGGCCTTGTTGGCCTCGAAGCAGGTCAGCGTCTGGTGGTGGATGTTGCCGAAGGCGTAGTTGAGGTGGGTGAGGTCGTCGGCGACCCCGGACGTCTCCAGCTGCTTGAGCTTGAAGGCGCGGCCGTAGACGCCCCACTGCACGAAGTAGCCGACGTTGCGGTAGCCGTTGATCGCGGTCGGCTCCGCGGCGGCCGTCTTCAGCGATGCGCTGGACGGGGTGCTGGTGAGGACGAGCGTGCCGGTGAGGGCGAGCGCTCCGGTGAGTGCGCCGATGAGAAGGCCGGCTATCCGGCGTGATCTTCGCTGGGAACGGGGCAAGGCGACATGCATGGTGACACCTCCGAGGTGATGGCTGGCTCGGGCACCAGGCGCCCGAATCGCCCTTCGATGGTGGCAGTCGGGTTGTTTGTAAGCAACCCTTACTAATTAAGGAATTTCAGAACGTAATTCGAGGTCGGCGCGGAAGTAGTACCTTCGACGAGCCGCCAATCTCTGGGAGATCGCCATGCTTGGACGCCGCTCTGCAGTTGTCGCCACACTGACCGGAGGGGCGCTCGCGCTGGCCACCCTGGTCCCGTACGCCGGGGCGGCCGCCGCCCCGGAGGACAGGCTCGCGCCACCACCGAAGGCGCCCACCGCGGTCGGCTACGGAGGCGCGGTGGCCAGCGTCGACGCCGACGCGAGCCGGGTCGGGCTCGAGGTGCTGCGCAAGGGCGGCAACGCGACCGACGCGGCGGTCGCGACGGCTGCGGCGCTCGGCGTGACCGAGCCCTACTCGGCCGGGATCGGCGGGGGCGGCTTCTTCGTGCACTACTCCGCGCGCACCGGCGAGGTCGAGACCATCGACGGGCGGGAGAAGGCGCCGGCCGCGATGCCGCAGGACGCGTTCATCGATCCCGAGACCGGGAAGGAGTATCCGTTCTTCCCTGACATGGTCACCAGCGGTGCCTCGGTCGGCGTGCCCGGCACCCCGCTGACCTGGGACAAGGCGCTGCGGAAGTGGGGCACCCGCTCGCTCGGCCAGTCGCTCGAACCGGCCGCGCGGCTGGCTCGGCGCGGCTTCGTCGTCGACCAGACCTTCCGCCAGCAGACCGTCGACAACGCGGAACGTTTCGCAGCGATCGATTCCACCGCGGAACTATTCCTTCCCGGAGGATCCGCTCCCGAGGTCGGCAGCCGGTTCCGCAACCCCGACATCGCCGCGACCTACGACCTGTTGGCACGCAAGGGCGTGAAGGCCTTCTACCGCGGCCCGCTGGCCGCCGAGATCGCCGCGACGGTGGCCGAGCCGCCCAAGACCGACGACACCGACCTGCCGGTTCCGGCCGGCTGGGTGACCACCGAGGACCTCGCCGCCTACACCGCCCCCGACCGCGAGCCGACCCACTCGACCTACCGGGACCTGGACGTCTATGGCATGGCGCCGCCGTCCTCGGGCGGCACCTCGGTCGGCGAGGCGCTCAACATCCTGGAGCGCTACGAGCTGGCCGG
>JALZDD010000724.1 GCA_030862715.1 Actinomycetota bacterium
AGGCGGTGAGGGCCTCGATGTCGGCGGCGTCGACGGAGGGGTACATCGCGATCCGGAGCTGGTTGGTGCCGACCCCGCGGTAGGCGTCGAGGTCGACGACGCCGTTCTCGGCGAGCACGCGGCGCAGCTCGTCCTTGTCGATGCCGGCGTCGAGTTCGACGGTGCCGACGACGAGGGAACGGTGGGTGGGATCCTCGACGAACGGCCGGACGTACGCCGCCTTCTCTGCCCACGCGTAGAGCGCGTCCGAGGAGGCGGTGGTGCGGGCGACCATCGCGTCCAGCCCGCCGGAGGAGTTCATCCAGTCGAGCTGCTCGGCCATCAGGAAGAGCGTCGCGACCGCCGGGGTGTTGACGGTCTGCGCGCTGCGGGACTGCTTGATCGCCTCGGTCAGCGAGAAGAACGACGGGATGTGCCGGCCGCTCGCTGCGATCTCCTCGGCCCGGGCGATCGCGGCAGGGGAGAGCAGCGTCAGCCACAGGCCGCCGTCGGAGGCGAACGACTTCTGCGGCGCGAAGTAGTAGACGTCGCTCTGGGTCACGTCGAGCGGCAGCCCGCCGGCGGCCGAGGTCGCGTCGACGATGGTGAGCTGGTCCGCGCCTGCGCCCGCTCCGGCCGGACGTACGACCGGAGCCATCACGCCCGTCGAGGTCTCGTTATGTGTCCAGGCGTAGACATCGACATCGTCCTCGTACGCCGGCACGGCCAGCGACCCCGGATCGGCCGAGATCACCGACGGGTCGGCCAGCCACGGCGCCGCCTTCGCGGCGGAGAGGAACTTCTTGCCGAACGCCCCGAAGACGGCATGCTGGCTGCGCTCGCGCACCAGGGCGTACGTCACCAGGTCGAAGAACGCCACCGAGCCACCGTTGCCGATGACGACCTCGTAGCCCTCCGGCAGCGAGAACAGCTCGGCCAGTCCGGTCTGGACGCGGCGTACGAGATCCTTCACCGGCTGCTGCCGGTGAGAGGTCCCCATCACCGACACCCCGGTCGCGGCGAGCGCCTCCAGGCGGCCGGTGGGCACCTTGGACGGCCCGGACCCGAAACGTCCGTCGGCGGGCAGGAGGTCGGCGGGGATCTGCAGCGTCATAAACCCATTCTCGCAAGTTGCGGGCATCGGCCAGAATACCGACGTGTCTGTTGAGATTCGCCGGGTCGCGTACGACCACCCTGATGCGCAGAAGCTGGTCGACCGGGTCCAGGAGTTCTACGTCGAACGCTATGGCGAACCCGACCACGACCCGACCGTGCCAGAGATGTTCGAGCCGCCCGCGGGCGCGTACTTCCTGGGCTACCTCGACGACGTCCCGGTCGCCTCCGGCGCCTGGCGACGCTCCGGCGAGCCCGCCCTCGGGACCGTCGTGACCGCCGAGATCAAGCGGATGTACGTCGTGCCCGAGGCCCAGGGCCAAGGGCTCGCCAAGCGGATGCTCGCCCACGTCGAGGCCTCGGCCCTCAGCACCGGCTTCGAGGCCATGGTCCTCACCACCGGCGGCCTCCAGCACGAGGCCATCGGGCTCTACGCCGCCAACGGCTACGTCGACGTCGAGCCCTTCGGCTTCTACAAGGACGACGACCTCGTGGTCTGCATGGCCAAGCGCCTCGACGGCTGACCTCTACGACCCTCACAACGCAGGAACCGACCGGATGAAGCCGGTCGGTTCCCTGGGTGAGAGGTGTCTACTTCGCCCAGTCGGCGTTCCAGCCCTCGACCGCGTCGGCGGGGCGGGGGGAGGGGCCGGTGTAGATGGCGCTCGGACGGATCAACCGGCCGGTCTTCTTCTGCTCCAGGATGTGGGCGGACCAGCCACCGGTGCGCGCGCAGGTGAACATCGAGGTGAACATGTTGGCCGGGATCTCGGCGAAGTCGAGGACGATGGCGGCCCAGAACTCGACGTTGGTCTCCAGGACGCGGTCGGGGCGACGGGCGCGCAGCTCCTCCAGCGCGGCCTTCTCCAGGGCCTCGGCGACCTCGAAGCGGGGTGCGTTGAGCTCGCGGGCGGTGCGGCGCAGGACGCGCGCACGCGGGTCCTCGGCGCGGTAGACGCGGTGGCCGAAACCCATCAGCCGCTCGCCGGAGTCGAGCAGCCCCTTCACATAGGCGGAGGCGTCGCCCGACTTCTCGACGTCCTCGATCATGCCGAGCACGCGTGAGGGGGCACCGCCGTGCAGCGGGCCGCTCATCGCGCCGATCGCGCCGGAGAAGGCCGCGGCCACGTCGGCGCCGGTGGAGGTGATCACCCGGGCGGTGAAGGTGGAGGCGTTCATGCCGTGCTCGGCGGCCGAGGACCAGTAGGCGTCGATCGCGTGAGCGTGGGCGGGGTCGGCCTCGCCGCGCCAGCGGATCAGGAAGCGCTCGGCGAGCGTCTTGCCCTTGTCGACCTCGCGCTGCGGCACGATCGGGAGGTGGATGTCGCGGGCCGACTGGCCGGCGTACGAGAGGACCATGACCGCCACGCGGGCGAGGTCCTCACGGGCCTGCTCGTCGGAGATGTCGTAGGTCTGCCCGAACCCGAAGGCGGGCGCGAGCATGGGGATGGCTGCCTGGACATCGACGCGCACGTCACCGGTGTGCACCGGCAGGTTGTAGGCCTCTGCGGGCGGCAGGCCGGGGCCGTACGAGCCGTCGATCAGCAGGCCCCAGACGTTCTCGAACGGCACTCGGCCGACGATGTCCTCGATGTCGACCCCGCGGTAGCGAAGTGCCGACCCCTCTTTGTCGGGCTCCGCGATCTGGGTCTCGAAGGCCACGACGCCCTCGAGACCGTGCTGTACCTGGCTCACTGCCGTCTCCCATTCTCCTAGTGTCGTTCCGCATTCTGCCCCACCCGCTCAGAAGATAGGCTCGACGGCATGGATCTGGCGGCTGAGCTGGCGGCAGCACGAGAGAACTACACCCGCAGCGGGCTGCACGAGGACGACCTCGCGAGCGACCCGTTCCTGATGTTCGAGAGGTGGTACGCCGAGGCTCGTGACGCGGGCATCGTCGAGCCCAACGCGATGGTGGTCTCGACCGTCTCGCCGGACGGCGCGCCCTCGTCGAGGACCGTGCTGCTGAAGGGCTTCTCGACCGAGGGCTTCACCTTCTTCACCAACACCGCCTCCCGCAAGGGCTCCGACCTCGCGCACAACCCGCGCTGCGCGGTGCTCTTCCCGTGGCACCCGCTGGAGAGACAGGTACGCATCGACGGGCTCGCCCACGAGCTCTCCCGAGAGGACGTCGAGGCCTACTTCTCCCAGCGTCCGCGCGGCTCCCAGCTCGGCGCGCACGCCTCCCACCAGAGCCGGGTCGTCTCCGGGCGCGAGGAGCTGGAGGAGGCATACGTTCGGATCGAGGCGCAGTTCGAGGGCCGGCCGGTCCCGGTGCCGGAGGAGTGGGGCGGCTACCGGGTCGAGCCGGAGCGCGTCGAGTTCTGGCAGGGGCGGCCGGGGCGGATGCACGACCGGCTCGTCTACCTCCGCGAGGGCGACAAGTGGCGCACCGAGCGGTTGGCCCCGTGACGGGTCCGACCGGGATGGAACGGGTCACCCAGGCACTGGGCGGGCGGATCGCCTACGGCGCCGACTACAACCCGGAGCAGTGGCCGGAGGAGGTGTGGGACGAGGACGTACACCTCATGCAGGAGGCCGGGGTCAACCTGGTCAGCGTGGGGATCTTCTCCTGGGCCCTGCTCGAGCCCGAGCCGGGGACGTACGACTTCGGCTGGCTCGACCGGGTGCTCGACAAGCTGCACGAGGGTGGGATCGCCGTGGACCTGGCGACCGCGACCGCGAGCCCGCCGCCGTGGTTCCTCGAGCGTCACCCGGAGGCCACCCTCGTCGACCAGATCGGCAACCCGCGCGCGTTCGGGGCGCGCCAGGCGTACTGTCCTTCGTCGGTGGCCTATCGCGACGCCGCCACGACCCTCGTCACCGAGCTGGTCAAGCGCTACGACGACCACCCGGCGGTGGTGATGTGGCACGTCAACAACGAGTACGGCTGCCACAACGACCACTGCTTCTGTGACGCCAGCGCGGTGGCGTTCCGGCGCTGGCTGCAGGAGCGTCATGGCTCGGTCGACAAGCTCAACGACGCGTGGGCGACGGCCTTCTGGAGCCAGCGCTACACCGGCTGGGAGCAGATCGGGCCGCCGCGACAGGTCTCCTACGGCAACTTCGCCAACCCCGGTCAGCAGCTCGACTGGTGGCGGTTCTGCTCCGACGAGATCCGCGACATCTTCCGCGTCGAGGCGGCGGCGGTGCGGGCGCACTCCGACAAGCCCCTGACCACCAACTTCATGGGGTTCCGCAAGTCGCTCGACTACCGGAGCTGGGTCGATGTCGAGGACCTGGTCTCCAACGACCACTACCTCATCGCCGCGGACGAGGACCGCACCCCGCAGCTCGCGATGACCGCCGACCTCACCCGCTCGTTGGCGCACGGTGAACCGTGGCTGCTGATGGAGCACTCCACCTCCGCGGTCAACTGGCAGCCGCGCAACATCGCCAAGACCGCCGGCGAGATGCGCCGCAACTCCTTCCAGCACATCGCCCGCGGGGCAGACGGCGCCCTGTTCTTCCAGTGGCGTGCCTCGCGCGGTGGTGCGGAGAAGTTCCACTCGGCGATGGTCCCGCACGCCGGCACCGAGAGCCGGCTGTGGCGAGACGTCGTACGCCTCGGCGCGGATCTCTCCGCGATCGCGGAGGTCGCCGGCACCCGGGTGGAGCAGGCCAGCGTCGGGATCGTCTTCGACTGGAACTCGTGGTGGGCGGCGACCTTCGACTCGCACCCGTCGGTCGACGTCGACCCGATGACGACCGCCCGGGCCTGGCACAAGGCCTGCTGGGCACGCAACCTCGGCGTCGACATCATCGGCGTCACCGACCCGCTCGACGGCTACGACGTCGTGGTGCTGCCCGTGCAGTACGTGCTCTCCGACGAGACCGTCGACCGGCTCACCGCCTTCGTCGAGGGCGGCGGCACCCTCGTCGTCACCTACTTCAGCGGGATCGTCGACGAGCACGACCACATCCGGCTGGGCGGTTACCCGGGCGCGCTGTCCGATCTTCTCGGGGTGCGGATCGAGGAGTTCTGTCCGCTTCCCGAAGGCGACGAGATCCCGCTGACCGCCTACGGCTCCGGCACGATCTGGAGTGAGCGCGGCCGCGCCGTCGGAGCCGATGTCCTGGCTGCGTACGCCACCGGCGACTGCGCCGGGGACCCGGCCGTCACGCGCCGACGCGTCGGCAAGGGCACCGCCTGGTACCTCGGCACCGAGCTCACCCCCGACGCCCTCGACACCCTCGCCACCCAGATCTTCACCACGACCAAGCCGGTCGCGGGCGGCCTCCCCGAAGGCGTCGAGGCGATCCGGCGGGTCGGTGAGCAGGGGACGTACGTCTTCGTCATCAACCACACCCACGAGGCGGTCATCGTCCCCGTCCGCGGCAGCGACCTGCTCTCCGGCAACGAGGGCGGCCCGCACCTCGTCCGCGCGGGTCAGGTCGCGGTCATCCGGGAGGGGTGACGGCGCCCCGGGGAATGGACGACCGGTAGCGGCGGGGCTTGCCCTCGCCCAGGTCGGCGAGGGTGTCGACGCGGTGGACGGTGACGTCGCGGGCGAGCATGGTGCCGAGGCGGGCGGCGACGGCGTCGGCGTCGCCGCCGGCGATGGTCGCGACGACGGTGCCGTCGGCGGCCTGCTCGACGGACCAACCGCGGGCGCCCGCGTCCTGGAGGTGCTGAGTGAGGTCGACGCAGGGGACGAGAGTGCCGGCCGGGGTGGTGAAGACGGTGGCCTCGCGCCCTTCGAGGGCATCGATCGCGAGCCTGCCGTCGACGCGAACCAGGCGGCCGGTGTCGCCTGTGCGGTAGCGGACCAGGGGCAGAAAGGCGTTCTCACCTGCGGTGACGACGATCTCGCCGATCTCGCCCTCGGGGAGCGCGGAGCCGTCGGGACCGAGGATCTCGACGTGCACCCGGCGGTCGGCGATGATGAACGGGCCGCCGTCGGTGCTGACCGCCACCGGCCGGGTCTCGTGCAGCCCGTAGACGTCGATCACCGGGCACTCGAAGGTCTGCTCCAGGTCTGCGCGCAGCGTCGCGCTCAACGCCATCGCGGAGGAGATGATCGCGATCGGGCGTACGACGTCGCGGAGATCGAGGAGATGCTCCAGCGATGTGGGATGGCCGGAGACCACCTGCGGATCGGCGTCGCGCAGGAACGTCCGCTGGCTCTCGAGAGGCCACTCGCCCGGGTGCAGGTTCACCCGCGCGACCAGGCTCTCGCCGAAGCCGGGAGCGACCGAGACGTACGTGAACGCCTGGCGCTGCCACACGACCTGCACCACGGCGAAGCGAGCCGGATCCGGCGCCCAGCCGCCAGTCAGGCCGACGATCAGGTCGCGGAGCCAGTGGAAACCGCGGGCCAGCTCGTCGGGGTCGTCGGGCATGACCAGCGCCGCCCCGGTGCTCCCCGAGGAGGTGCCGTGCAGCATCCGCCCGTAGTCGGCGTCCAGCGGCACGAACCCGCCGATGTCGTCGACCAGGTTCTGCCGGGTGATCAGCGGAAACTCGGCGAGGGTGTCCAGCGGCCCCCGATGCCGACGGTACGCAGGCAGTGACCGCGCCACTGCCAGGTGCTGCTCCAGCCAGCCCGCGAGCGGAAGCTGTGACCGGGCCGCCTCCTGCTCGACCGGAGTGAGCCGGTGGCCGACCCGGTGCCGCCAGACCGGCGCGGCGGGATGACTGTCCGCGGCAACCAGTCGGACGGATCCGGCGGCCGAGAGACCCGGCCAGCGTTCGGCGTCGGTGAGTGCGGCCGAGGCCATCGGGGTGTATTCGGCCAGGTCAAGCGGGTCCTGTGTCTCGCTCACGGTCACTCCGGGCTGTAGCGGCTGGCGGCCTCGCGCGCTCGCGCGTCCTCCAGGCGCCGCCGGATCTCGGAGCGGTGCTCGCGGTCGCGCCGGGCCCGTTCGAGCGCCTCGGCGCGGGCGGCGGAGTCGAGGCGCGACAACAGGGCGCGGGCGTTGCGCTCGTCCTCGCGCGCGGGCAGCTGTCCGTTCCACAGCAGGAAGGTCCGCGCCGCCTCCTCGCGGCGCTCGGCCTCCTCGACCCAGCGTTGCGGCTCGACGACCGCGGCGAGGCGCAGTGACAGCGTCACCAGCGCCCGGTCGAACCGGTCCTCCCGCAGCGCGGCCGAGAACGGCCCGGCCAGCTCCTGCGAGGCGACCAGCCACAGGACGACCCCGGCTCCGTGGCGCGCGACGGTCTTCCCGGTCGCGACGACTCTCCGCGCGGTCGCGATGAAACGCCCGTCAGGGGTGTCGAGCACGTCCCCGGTCAGCGCGACGATGTCGACGGCGTCGTCAAGGAACCACGACGGCGTGGTCGAGATCCGGGCCATCACCTCGTCGACCGATGGTCCCGGTGCCAGCCCGTTCCAGGCGGCGTCGACATCGAGCTCCCCGTCGAGCCAGGCCTCGAACAGCTCCTCGTCAGCCAATGCTCGCTCCCTTCGCTGTGCCTGCTGCTGTGCCCGTCGTTGGATAGCCGGCGATCCGGGCGGCGAGTGCCGCGCAGGCCGCGGGCGCCTGGGCCACCTCCGGGATCTCGGCGACGTCGTAGCCGAGCCGCTCGGCCTGCTCGCGCGCCTGCCCGCGCCAGTGCCCGATGATCATCAGTGACCCGGTGTCGATCACCCGCCGCACGGCGGGGGCGACGTCGGCGTACTCCTCCTGGCCACGGCCCAGGAACGTGTCGAGCCCGGCGTCGGAGAGAACCACGAGGTGGCGCTGGCCCTCGGTCGGCCGCTGGGCCGGATAGCGGGCACGCAGGAGGTCCAAGGGGAAGGTCGTGCCGCCGCCGAAGTAGGTGGTCAGCTGGCGCATGATCTCGACTCGGTCGCGCGTGTAGGCGCTCTCGCCGGCGACCTGCCCTGCCGAGCTCCACGAGGTGACCCGCACCCGCCCGCCGCCGCGCAGCACCGAGAGCGACAGGATCGTCCCGGCGACGATCGCGGCCGAACCTCGCTGCGGATTCGTCATCGACCCGGAGGAGTCGAGGTAGAGGTCGAGCAGGACCGGCTCGTACGCCGGCTCGGGCTCGTCCGCGATGAACGTACGCCGCCGGGTGGTCACTCCCGGCACGAACACCGCGCCCGTGGTCAGCGTCGCCGGCCAGTCCAGTTCGGAGAGGTCGTCGCCGAGCTCCCACTCCTCAAGAGGACCGGGGATCGCGGGCCCGGCAGGAGCGAGTCCGCGCTGGACCAGGGGCGCGACGTGTGGGCGAGCCTCGGCCTCGTACCAGGCCGCCATCACCGCGTTGGGATCCGCGCCGGCCATCAGCTCCAGCGTCCGGGCCAGCCCGAGCGCCTGCCCGCTCGCGTCGGCGGCGGCCGCGGCGTCGTCGTCCGCGAGGACGACCTCGGCGTCGTCGGGGTGCACCAACGGCGTCTGCAGCCGTGGGTCGCCGATCGCTCCGGCGAGCTCGGCCGCGCTGGGTGCGCCCGGCGAGTCCTCGTGGCACCCGCTGCTCTTGAAACCCAGCAGCAGGTAGGGCGCCATCACCATCGCCCAGGGCACCGCCCCGCTGACCGGGTCGGCGGCGAGCGTACGCACCACGTCGGCCACCGTCGTCGCGTCATGAGCCGGGTCGAGGCCTGCTCGCGGGTCGTACTCGAGCTCGGCGACCTCCCGCTTGGCCTGGTAGGCCTCGTTCCGCTGCTTCGACTTCGAGCTGCGCACGCGGCGCCGGGCGTTGCGGAGCTGTTGCTCGTAGTCCGTCTTCCACCGGGTGGGCGGCTCGGGCCAGGCGAGGTCGCCCTCGGGGAGGCGCCAGAGGAGCTCGTACGCCCGCTGCACCACCCACCACAGCTCGTTGTCCTCCGCGCCGCGCAGGCCCTTGGCCAGCGTGGGCGCGGCGAGAGCCCGGGTGAGCTGCACCATGTCGGGGGTCTCGTCCGGGGCGAGCCGGGCGCGCTGCAGCTGCATCACCCGGTCGTTGATCAGCATGTCGGACCACAGGTTGGCGCAGAACCCGCTCGCGGCGACCAGGTCGAGGCGGTGCTGCCGGTCGTAGAGATCGATCACCCGCGCCATCTGCTGACGGATCTTCAGGGAGTCGACTCGGGTGCTCGGGGAGAGCACGTGGTGGCCGATCTCGTGCGCGAAGACGCTGGTCAGATGGCCTTCTCCGCCGTGGCGGGCGAGCTCGCCGGGGTCGACGTTGACCTCCGGTGGAAACCCGAACCAGGCGAAGCTCTTCTCGTCGGAACGGGTGTGCACAACCGGGTCGTGGAGATCCACGCCCCACAGGTCGAGGGCCGTCTCCCAAGCCTCGCGCTCGGCCGCGGTCGGCGCTCTCACGCCGCCTCCCGCACGACCTCGAGCAGGTAGGACGTGGGCACGCTGACCACCCGGATACCGGGGTCGCCTGGGTCACCGGGGGCCTCCGGGTCGTCGACGGCCAGCGAGACCGAGTGACCGAACAGGTCGGCGTCGACCGCCCACAGCTCCTCCCCGACCTCCACCAGCCACCGTCCCTCACCCGCCGCGATGACGTCACCCGGGTGCGCCAGCCACGGCCCGCCGAGCCCGGCGAACCCGCCGATCCGGGCGAGCAGATAGGCGCGGCCGAGGTGTTGCCAAGCGGGCCAGAAGAACCGGTCCGTACGCTGCCCCTCGACGAATCCGGCCACGTCGGCGCCAGGCATCCCGAGCGTCGCGCCGACCGCGTCCGCCAGCCCGGCGTCGAGACAGGACGAGGCCGCTCGGAGAGCGTCCTTGCGCAGCCCGATGACCCCGGCGCGCCAGGCGGCGACCGCGGCGAGATCCTGGACCGCGGCGGTCTCGCGCGGACGTGAACCCGTTGCCAGCCCGGCTCCCAGGGACGTACCGAACAGCCCTGTGTCCCCGCCCCAGCGCGCGACGTTGGCGACGGCCAGATCCAGGTCCAGCCCGGTGACGGCAGGCAGCGAGACAGGCTCGCGAGCCACCGAGGCGTTCACCGAGTGGCCAGGACGCCGGATCACGCGCCCTCCAGCCAGTGGAGGTAGTTGGAGTAGCGCTGGTGGAGATACTTCAGCGCGACCAGGTCGTCGTAGTCGCGGCCGTAGATCTTGCCGACCTTCGAGATCCGGCCGACCTCCGACTCGATCCGGGTCAGCCGCTGCGAGACGGTCAGCCGATCGAGCCCGTCCAGCCCGCCCCCGAGCTCGGCGAGCAGGCCCCCGACCGGGTCGGAGGCTTCGAGGCCGAGGGCGACGAACTGCTTCATCGCGGTGTCGAAGAGGTCGACGAGCCAGGAGGCCGGGTCGTGCGCGAGCTCCTTGTCGCCGGCCTCGAAGCGCGGGTGCTGCGGGTTGGGCAGCAGCTTGCCGCGGAGCACGAACGGCACCATGGCGCGCACGTCGTCGAGCGCGACGGAGGCGGCGCCGCGGAACCACGCCGACGCCTTGGCGTACAGGATCAGGGTCTGCAGCGCCCGGACGGAGAGGCCGTTCAGGGTCTGCGCGCCGAGGTCGACGACCAGGTCGGCGCCGGAGTTGGCGTCGATGACCGCGCTCACGTCGCCGCCGGCGGTCGCGACGACGTCCTTGGTGCGGTACTCGAACCGCCGCCCGCCGTGCTGCACGAACTCGAACTGCCCGGTGAAGTACTCCAGCTTCCGGCGTACGTCCGCGGGCAGCGGCACCGCCCGGATGGCGGCCAGCATCGTCGACTGCTCGTCGGGGGAGAAGACCAGCGAGGACGGCACGTGCTCCTCCGGCCGCTCACCGGCCTCGACGCGGGTGACCAGCTCGTCGAAGAAGCGGCCGTTGAACCCGAACGCCTGCACCGTGACGTCGAGCCGGTCCTTGAGGGCCTGGATGACCTGGAAGGTCCCGCCGCCGGAGTCGTCGTTGGCGGTGAAGAACCAGCTCTCGACACCCTCGTCCGGAGCCGTCCGGCGCAGCTGGTCGTGGCTCTCCACATAACCCTCGGCGACCATGGTGAGCAGCGCCGACTGGGTCTTGGTGGGGATGCGGTTGTACTCGTCGACGATCTTGACCTTCTGGGTCAGCCACGACTTCCAGGCGATCGTGATCTCCGCCAGCGACCCAGCGGCGACGAGGTCGCGCGGCAGCGGCAGCCCGACCAGATCCGACACGGTCAGCTGCGGCTGCCCTTGCTGGAGGTGGCGGCGTACGTCCTCCGGAGTGGCCCCGGACAGCACCCCCATCAGCACCGCGAGCGTCGTCTTGCCGCGGCCCGGTCCGCCGATCATCAGGCACTTCCCGCCGACCGCGAAGGTGAGCAGCGGCAGCAGCACGTTGGAGGAGTAGGCCGGCTGGGTCGGCAGCGTGATCTCCGCCCCGGCATCGCCGAGCGGGAACCGGTTCGCCTTCGCGGCGTCGAACTCGACGTCGTAGAACGGCGAGATCACCGCCTTGTTGACCAACCAGAAATACGTACGCCGCAGCTTCTCGTCCAGCTCGACGGTCTCGTCCGGGGACCTGA
Source organism: Actinomycetota bacterium (assembly GCA_030862715.1). The sequence continues at coordinate 11,482 of JALZDD010000724.1, forward strand.
AGAGGTCGGCGGCGGTGAGCCCGTCGCGCGGCCCGCCGTGCTGGACGTGCGGCACGGTCGGCGACGCCGACGTCTTCTGCCAACGGTCGCTCATCGGGCCACCTCCGTAGCGCAAGCGCCAGAGTACGGACGCGGCCCGATGAAGGACTTGTTGGTCGCTCGCTGACGCTCGCTCATCTACCCAATTCCTCCAATGACGGGCCGATCCGGTTGCTTCGCCCGAGCAGCGGCTCGAGGAACTCCAAGGTGGCGGCGAGCCGCTCCTGCACGCTGCCGCGAACCTCGATCCAGGGCACCGGCTGCTCGGCCAGCACCTCGCGGAACCGCTCCTGCATCCCGTGCCGGACGTGCTCGCCGTCGCGCATCCCATCCTGCACGAACGGGATCTCGTCCCCGGTCAGGACGTACGCGACCGGCCGGTGCGCGGCGGCGCGCGCG
>JALZDD010000747.1 GCA_030862715.1 Actinomycetota bacterium
GTGACCGCGTGCACGCAGGTCAGGATCAGCAGGCCGACGAAGCCGAAGGTGAGCCGTTCGAACATGGTCACCTGAGCCTTGATCTCGGGCGTGAAACCGACCCAGACCATCGTGCACATGATCGCCAGCGCGGCCACGAGGAACCAGCCCATCACTCGCGCCCCGAGCGGGCGCCAGGTGTGCGGCAGCTTCACCGGCAGTTCGGATCCAGTGGGGTCGGATCCGGTGGAGTCAGATCCGGCAGGCATTGATCTCCGTCAGCAGGATCGCGCGGGCACCCACGGCGTACAGGTCGTCCATCAGCTTCTGCGAACCGGCGCGCGGCACCATCGCGCGGACGGCGACCCAGCCCTCGCGGTGCAGCGGGCTGACCGTCGGACCCTCGAGGCCGGGTGTCATCGCGGAGGCTTCGGAGAGGTCCTCGGCGCGGATGTCGTAGTCCATCATCACGTAGCTGCGCGCGATCAGGACGCCGTCGAGGCGGCGCTTGAAGGTCTCGTACGCCTCCGGGAGCTGCGCGCCCGAGCGGGTGATCACGACGGCCTCGGAGCGCATGATCGGCTCGCCGAAGATCTCCAGGCCGGCCTGCCGCATCGTGGAGCCGGTCTCGACCACATCGGCGATCGCGTCGGCGACACCGAGCTGGATCGAGGTCTCGACGGCACCGTCGAGCCGGGTGACGCTCGCGTCGATGCCCTCGCGCTCCAGGAAGGCCGAGACGACGCCGACGTAGGAGGTCGCGATCCGCTTGCCGCGCAGCTCCTCGATCGAGGTGAACGCGCCGGCGCGGCTGGCGAAGTGGAACCGGGAACGGCCGAAGCCGAGCCCGATGACCTCGTCGGCCTTGGCGCCCGAGTCGAGGAGCAGGTCGCGGCCGGTGATGCCGATGTCGAGGGTGCCTTCGCCGACGTAGAGCGCGATGTCGCGCGGGCGCAGATAGAAGAACTCGACGCCGTTCTCCTCGTCGATGAGGGTCAGGCGCTTGGAGTCGTCGCGCTGGCGGTAGCCCGCCTCGCGCAGCAGCTCGGAGGCGGAGCTGGACAGCGAGCCCTTGTTGGGCACGGCGATCCGGAGAAGCTTGTCGTCGGTTGTCATCAGGATCCCCTACAGGTGTGAGTAGACGTCGTCGATCGAGATTCCGCTGGCGAGCATGAGCACCTGGGCGTGGTAGAGCAGCTGGGAGATCTCCTCCGCGGTCGCTTCCTTGCCCTCGTACTCGGCCGCCATCCAGGACTCGGCGGCCTCCTCGACCAGCTTCTTCCCGATCGCATGGACCCCGGCGTCGAGCTGCGCCACGGTGCCGGATCCTTCAGGTCGGGTCCGGGCCTTCTCGCTCAGCTCGGCCCAGAGCTCGTCGAACGTCTTCACGAGCGTCAAGCCTAGGCCGTACGCGACCGCGCCCCCGAATCGTCTCACCGATTCAATAGCAGTCCTGCTATGGACAGTCATAGCAGAACTGCGATACCTTCGATTTCATGAGCACCGACGACGAGGACACCGCGTTCTACGTCGGGATCGCCGCGCAGGTCACCGAGCACCGGGTCGCGCGGGGCCTGTCCCAGCGCGAGCTCGCCGAGCTCTGCGGCACGACGCAGTCGGCGATCGCACGGCTGGAGTCCGGGTCCCGCCCGCCCAAGATCGACACCCTCCTCCGGGTGGCCGCCGCCCTCGACTGCCGCCTCGAGGTCGGCTTCCACCCCCGCACCCGAGCCCACAGGAGCACGCCATGAAGACCCCTATTGCCGCCGACGAGGTCGAGTCGACCCGCAGCGAGCGGTTCCTGGCGGTCGCGCTGACCGCCTTCCTGCTCGTCGGCACCGTCTGGTTCTACGTCAAGGTCGCTGGTTGGTGGCCGCTCTACATGGACTGGGACCAGTGCAACAACGGCCAGACGGCGTGCGAGATCCCCGGCCACGAGGCGATCCAGATCGGCATCCGCCTCGGCTTCATCATCCTGCTCTGCCTGGTCGGATTCTGGGTCCTCTACCGGCTGCGCCGCAGCGGCTCCCGGTTCCTCCCGCTCGGCTTCGCGCTCGCCGCGACCGGGGTGATCATGGCCCTGGTCTTCGCCTTCCACTACACCTTCGAGTACGCCGACTTCGGCCCGCTCATCCTGTCGCTGTTCGGCGCCGCGGCCACCGTCGGCGTGTTCGTCGCCGTCCAGCGGCTCCTGGCCAAGCGGATCCCCGCCATGCGCGTACGCAAGGGCGACTGCCCCTACTGCGGCTACCCGGTCCGCGGCAAGCACTGCGAGGGCTGCGGCCGCGAGACCATCGCCCCGTGCGCGACCTGCGAGGCCGACCGCCGGGTCGGCTCGCTCCACTGCGTGGCCTGCGGCGCCGACTGAACCTCAACCTCAGGGTGAGGGTTACCCGGGACGTACGGTCGCGCGGTGCAGCTTCATGAACTCGACGTAGCCGGGCGCGTTGAGCTCGAGGATCGCCGCGGGGTTGGTGCCGGGCTCGATCGTGCCGCGGATCTTGGCCGGCACGCCCATCACCAGGCTGTGGTCGGGCACCTCGGTCCCCTCGACCACCATCGCGCCGGCGGCGATCAGGCAGCCGTCGCCGATGACCACGGCATCGGAGACGACTGCCCCGTTGCCGATCAGCGACCCGGTCCCGATCCGGTCGCCGTGCACCACGCAGCCGTGCGCGATGGTGCTGTGGGCCCCCATCTCCAGCGAGGAGCCGGGCCGTACGTGCAGCACCGAGTTGTCCTGCACGTTGGAGCCCTCGCCGATCACGATCGGCCCGACGTCGGCGCGCAGCACGGCGCCGTACCAGACACTGGCACTCGGCCCGAGGCGTACGTCACCGATCAGCGTCGCTGTCGGCGCCACCCAGGCGTCGGGATGGATCTGCGGACTCTTGCCGTCGAATTCGAAGATGTTCATCAGGGCAGAGCCTAGGGGTGCGCTCCGTCGGGACTGATGTGGAGGACCACACTGGTCAGCCGCGGCAGTGCCTCCAGGAGGTGCTCCTCGGCATGGTGGGCGATGTCGTGCCCGGCGGAGACTGGGAGGTCGGCAGGCACGGTGATGTCGCCGTCGGCGTGGAGGGTGTGCCCGATCCACCGCAGCCTCAGGCTGCGGACCTCGAGCACGCCGTCCACCGTGCCGACCGCCTCCCTCGCCCTGCGTACGTCATCCGGGGTGACCGCGTCCATCAGCCGAGCGCCGACCTGCTTGAGCGCCGAGCGCAGCACGCCGAGGATCGCGATGGCGATCAGCAGCCCTATCACCGGGTCGGCCCACGGCATCCCGGCCGCGACCCCGGCAGCACCGAGGACCACGGCCAGCGAGGTGAAGCCGTCCGTACGCGCGTGGAGCCCGTCGGCGACCAGGGCGGCCGAGCCGATCTGGCGGCCCACCCTGATCCGGTAGCGCGCGACGATCTCGTTGCCCAGGAACCCGACCACTCCGGCCGCCGCGACCGCCCAGACATGCTCGACCTCGCGAGGACGGAACAGCCGGTCGATGGCCTCCCAGCCGGCCAGGATGCTGGACAGCGCGATCATGGCGACGACGAAGAGCCCGGCGAGATCCTCGGCCCGGCCGTAGCCATAGGTGAACCGGTCGTTGGCCGGACGCCGGGCGAGCCAGAACGCGACGAGGAGCGGCACCGCCGTCAGCGCGTCCGCGACGTTGTGGAGCGTGTCCCCCAGCAGAGCCACCGACCCGGTCAGGGTCACCACCACCGCCTGCAGCCCCGCCGTCAGCGCGAGGACACCGAGGCTGATCCACAGCGCCCGTCGACCACGTACGTCGGCCTCCAGCGCCTCGTCGACCTGATCCGCGGCATCGTGGGAATGAGCCCCGAAGACGTCCGAGACGGCATGCCGGACCCGAGCCCAGCGCCCATCATGCGCGTGGCTGTGCTCATGACCGTGCTCATGTCCGTGACCATGTCCGTGTCCGTGGCCGGCGTGGGCATGATCGCGTGGGTGATCGTGCAACGTATGGGTCATGCCGACTCCTCCCCGGAGCGGTGATGCGCCGGGACCTGGTCGAGGAGATGCTCGACGTGCCCGATCGTGTCGAGAACCAGTTGGCGCACATGCCCGTTCTCGACGCGGTAGAGCACCGAGGTCCCCTCCTTCCGCGTCGTCACCAGCCGAGCCATCCGCATCTTTGCCAGATGCTGCGACACCCCCGGCACCGGCTTGTCCAACATCGAGGCAAGCTCGGAGACCGACCGCTCCTCATCCAGCAACAGCCCCGCCATCTGCAGACGCGTCGGATCGGCCAACATCCGCAGCACCTCGACAGCAAGAGTGACGACGTCGTCCCCCCACACCGGAGGTTGCGTATTTGCATGCATGCGCAAATTGTAGCGCTATGACCGACCACTCCGACGAGTCGGCGCATCTGTCTCGGATCACACCGCCGAGTCGACGCGTCTGCCTCGCGCAATCGGAGCGGATGCGAGGACTCGCGGCCAGCACGAAGCCGTTCACAACCGCCTGACGGGCAACTTTGCCTGCGCCGAACCGAGCCGTCGAGAGAGCCGTACCGCCAGAGGTAAGAATCCGGATGTACGCGGCGGCACTCGCGGCGGAGACGGTGACCGAGGCTGGATTCGAGCCGGTGATCTGGCCGCCAGCCGGGGTCGAGGCGGTCCAGCTGGCCACCGTCGCCGAGGCGAGTAGGGCGCCGATGGCAGCGTTGCCCGGACCAGGTGCGGCGCCGGTGCGGATCTGGAGGACGCTGTCGGAGCCGAGCGAGGTCGGCCGAGACAACGAACGCCGGCCCCGGGCCCGCCAGGGCCGGAGACCAGGGCGGCATTGCACGCGTCGCGCGTCACCGGATGCAGCAGAGTCGATGCGACAGACTCCTTTGACCCGAACTTGCTCAGAGGGGCGGCATCGGCTTCGGCCCGATCTGAATGGCGTGCCGCATGGCGCGATCGATCCCGGCTCGGCCGCCAACGGCACCGAGGCGGAGCAGCGGGCGCGATTGCTTCGTGGGTAGCTCGGCGCGTTGGGAGTGAGACAGACGCGCCGACTCAGCGTCATAGGCCGAGGCAGACGCGCCGACTCGGTGTCGTGGCGTGGGGCAGACGCGCCGACTCGGCATGACCAAGCGGGTGTCATGCCCTCGGCGGGTGCGGTGTGAATCGCTGTGATCGCCCGTCTATGTGCGTCGGGTGAAGCGGATATCGCCATTGGGTAGGCGCTCATGGAGGTACGCGGGGTCGTGGGTGCGGTGGTGGTGATGGGAGCAGAGCAGGGCGGCGTTGTCGAGATCAGTGGCACCGCCTTGTGCCCATGCGATCCAGTGGTGGGCTTCGGCCCAGGTGCCGGGGATGTCGCAGCCCTCGGCCTCGCAGGTCGCCGACCTGAGCAGGAGCGCTCGGCGTTGAGCGGCGGTGAAGAACCGTTCCTTGCGGCCGAGGTCGAGGACCTCCGAGTCGCCACCGAGGACCGCGGGGATGATGTTCGCGGTGCAGGCCAAGCGCCGGGCTTCAGCTGCGGTGATCGGGCTGCCGCCGACGATCTGGGCGATGCCGGCTTCCTTGCGAAGCTGGTCGAGGTCGATGGTCACGATCACGGTGGTCGCATCCCCACCGTGGATCGGGAGCCGGCCCGGGTCGAGGGTTTCGAGGAGTTGGCACAAGGCCCTCCCCAGGCGGCGGTGGTAGGGCAGGTACTCGCCGGTCTCGGTGCGGGTGCCGTCATCGCGGCGGGGTGAGGCGAACGTCTCGAGGTTGGTGGCGAGCCGGTCTGCGGCCGCGTCTGGGATGACCGCGGAGATCCGGGTGGTGCCATCACCAAGCCGGCGCATGGCCAGGCGGGTCTTCTTCCGGGCGTGGGCTTCCTCGGCCGCGAGGCGTCGGGCTTCTTCGGCCTCGGCGATCTCAGGCGCGATGAGATCGAGGATCCGCCGCCCGAGACGGCGCAGCTGGGTGGGGTCGAACTGGGTCGCGTAGGCGACCAGCGCTTCTTCGGCCTTGACCCGAATCTCGGGGTCGAGGTCGGCGGGGAGGTCGTCGAGGGCGTCGACGATCACCTGGGCTTGGGCGGGGTTGCAGGCGCCGGCGCGCATCGCCGCGGCGACCAGCGTGTAGGTCCGGTCCAGGGCCTGGGCCAGCCGGAGGTCGGCGCGCAGGGCTTCGGGGCGCTGGTGGGTGAGGTGATGCAACCAGGCCGCCACATCCCGCGCGGCCGACTCGGCGGCCACGTCGTCGGCGGTGGCGAGCACCCGGAGCTCGAGCTCGGCCAGCTGGGCCTTGGCCCGGGCGATCTGAAGCAGGGTGGCGGCCTTCTGGTCGGTGGCCATGAACGACGGGTTCGCCTCCGCCACCCGGCCAAGCGAGGCGGTGACCGCGACCACGGCCCCCAGCACAGGGTGTTGGGGTTGCTGCAGCGTGGTCATCACGGTCACCTCCCGACGTACGAACTCTTCACATCCGCGCACGCGGATGTGTTCTGGTTCGCTGGTCTCGGAGGCCCGGAGTACGGGCTATTACTTACCCTCGCAGCTCAGCGTTCACGCCCCTGGTTCCCCTGGATTACCCCACCCCCGTTGTGTCTCGGGCGGATAGGGCACGCCTCATTCTGAGGTGGTCGGCCTTCACGTTTACGCCTACGCCGAGCCTACCACACAATCCAAAACCAAAGGAACCCAATCAGGGACAGGTATCCCAAACCCAAGCCAGATCGCTGCTGGAAGCCCGCAAGACAGGTGAATGGCACCCCACCCAGACACCCTGGTTCTAAATCTCCCAACCCAAGCCCGGTATTGGCCCCACCCACGCTGGAAGTCCTCACGAGCGAAGCCGATACCATCAGTCACCGATGACCATGACCGAGATCGGCGCAGCCTACGACGCCCGCGCAGCTGAATACATCGACCTCTTCGGAACGATCGACAAGGTCGCCGACCGCGACCGCGAGACGATCACCACCTGGCGAGACACCACGACCGGCCGCCTCTTAGACGCCGGCTGCGGCCCCGGGCTCTGGAGCCAGCAGCTCACCAAGAGCGGCGTACGCGAGGTGATCGGCCTAGATGCGTCGGCCGAGTTCGTCGCCGCCGCACGAGCGCGGTATCCAGAGGCGACCTTCGAGCGAGCGGATCTCGCCGCGCTCCCGCTGGAGGACAGGTCGATCGGCGGCATCCTGGCGTGGTACTCGATCATCCACACCCCGCCAGCCGAGCTGCCCGCGATCTTCGACGAGTTCGCCCGCGTGCTCACACCCGGCGGATCGGCGATGATCGGCTTCTTCGACGGCCAGCCCGGCGAGGCGTTCGACCACGCGGTGCACACGGCGTACTACTGGTCCGCCGAGGCACTCGCGGACCTGCTGGCACCGTACGGGTTCGTCGTCGAGCGAGCGTCAACCCGGCAGGACCCGGGTGCGCGCCGCCGCCAGGGTGACCTCGTCACGACGCGCACGGGTTGATCCCTACCCGATCAGTAGTGGCGTACACAGTCGCGCAAGGCGAGCGCGGTCTCCATGGCCGCGGCGGCGGCCTCGTAGCCCTTGTCCTCGCTAGACCCCTCGAGCCCGGCGCGGTCGAGCGCCTGCTGCTCGTTGTCGCAGGTCAGCAGGCCGAAACCGACCGGGATCAGGTGGTCGATCGCGATCCGGTTCAGCCCATCGGTGGCGGCCGAGCAGACGTAGTCGAAGTGCGGGGTGCCGCCGCGGATGACGACACCGAGCGCGACGATGGCGTCGTAGCCCGACTTCGCGAGCGCGGCCGCGGCGACGGGGAGCTCGAAGGCGC
>JALZDD010000749.1 GCA_030862715.1 Actinomycetota bacterium
TGACTGTGGTGCCCAACGTTCTCGCCAACCGCTATGCCGCGGCCGACCTCGCCGGGATCTGGAGTCCCGAGCACAAGATCGTCCTGGAGCGTCAGCTCTGGATCGCGGTGCTCAAGGCCCAGAAGGATCTCGGCATCGACGTCCCCGACGGGGTCGTGGAGGCGTACGAGAAGGTCGTGGAGGACGTCGACCTCGACTCGATCGCGGCCCGTGAGCGGGTGACCCGTCACGACGTGAAGGCGCGGATCGAGGAGTTCGCCGCGCTGGCCGGTCACGAGCACATCCACAAGGGCATGACCTCGCGGGACCTCACCGAGAACGTCGAGCAGCTCCAGGTGCTCTCGTCGCTGAAGGTGATCCGCGACCGTGCCGTCGCGACGCTGGCCCGCCTGGCGCGGCTCGCGGCCGAGCACGAGACCACCGTCATGGCCGGCCGTTCGCACAATGTCGCCGCCCAGGCGACGACGCTCGGCAAGCGGTTCGCGACGGTCGCCGACGAGATGCTGGTCGGGCTCCAGCGGGTCGAGGAGCTCATCGCCCGCTACCCGCTGCGCGGCATCAAGGGTCCGATGGGCACCGCGCAGGACATGCTCGACCTGCTCGATGGTGACGCCGACAAGCTGGCCGCGCTCGAGGAGCGGGTCGCTGCCCACCTCGGCTTCGAGAACGTCTTCACCAGCGTCGGCCAGGTCTACCCGCGCTCCCTCGACTTCGACGCCGTCTCGGCGCTGGTCCAGCTGGTCTCCGGCCCCTCCAACCTCTCGACCACGATCCGACTGATGGCCGGCAACGAGCTGGTCACCGAGGGCTTCAAGGAGGGCCAGGTCGGCTCCTCGGCGATGCCGCACAAGATGAACTCGCGCTCCACCGAGCGGGTCAACGGCCTCTCGGTCGTGCTGCGCGGCTACCTCTCGATGATCTCCGAGCTCGCCGGCGACCAGTGGAACGAGGGCGACGTCTCCGACTCCGTCGTGCGCCGCGTCGCGCTCCCGGACGCGTTCTTCGCCGCCGACGGCCTCTTCCAGACCTTCCTGACCGTGCTCGACGAGTTCGGCGCCTTCCCGGCCGTGATCCAGCGCGAGCTCGACCGCTACCTGCCGTTCCTGGCGACCACCAAGGTGCTGATGGCTGCCGTCCGCAACGGGGTCGGCCGCGAGGAGGCGCACGAGGCGATCAAGGAGGCCGCCGTCGGCACCGCGCTGTCGATGCGCAAGGGCCAGGCCGAGAACGACGTCTTCGCCAAGCTCGGCGCCGACTCCCGTCTCGGTCTGACCGAGGAGCAGATCCAGTCGCTTGTCGCCGAGCCGATCGAGTTCACCGGTGCCGCCGTCGCGCAGGTCCAAGAGGTCGTACGCCGCGTGGAGGCCGTCACCTCCCGCCACCCCGAGGCCGCCGCCTACGCACCTGGTGAGATTCTCTAGATGTGATGCCCAGGGAGGTTGTACCGCCCTGGGACGGTGAGTCTGCTGACAGGTGAAGGCCTCCGGTTGTGAAGTGGAGCTGTCTAGTTCACACACTTCACCCGACCGGAGGCCTTCGTGTCCCACGCTAACGCTGCCCTGACCCCACGCGCCCGTTTACGACTCGCCCGACTCATCGTCGAGCGCCGTTGGACCTACGCTGCGGCAGCCAAGATGTTCATGGTCGCCCCACGCACCGCGAAGAAGTGGGCTGACCGGTACCGGGCCGAAGGATCGGCCGGCATGACCGATCGCACCTCACGACCCCACACCAGCCCGACCAAGACCAGCCCGGACCTGGTCCGGCAGATCGTGCGCCTGCGCTGGCGCCACCGCCTCGGCCCGGTCCAGATCGCCGGCCAACTAGGGATGCCGGCCTCGACCGTGCACGCCGTGCTGGTGCGCTGCCGGATCCACCGGCTCTCCCACATCGACCGGGCCACCGGCGAACCGATACGCCGCTACGAACACCCGCACCCGGGTTCGTTGATCCACGTCGATGTCACCAAGTTCGGCAACATCCCCGACGGGGGCGGTCACCGCTACGTCGGCCGCCAGCAGGGCGACCTCAACAAACGCGCCACCCCAGGGCTCCCGAAAGGTGCCGACTACCAGCCCCGTACCGGCAAGGCGTTCGCGCACACCGTGATTGATGACCACTCACGCCTCGCCTACGTCGAGATCTGCACCGACGAGAAGGCCGATACCGCCGTCGGGGTTCTGCAGCGAGCAGTGGGTTGGTTCGCTGAGCACGGCGTCAGCGTCGAACGCGTTCTCTCCGACAACGGCAGCTGTTACCGCTCCTTCGCCTGGCGCGACGCCTGCGCCGACCTCAACATCAAGCACAAGCGCACCCGTCCGTACCGACCCCAGACCAACGGAAAGATCGAACGCTTCCACCGGACCCTGGGTGAGGGATGGGCCTACGCACGCTTCTACAACTCAGAAGCAGAACGTCGA
>JALZDD010000750.1 GCA_030862715.1 Actinomycetota bacterium
CCGTGGTAGCCACCGACGAAGATCGCGGCATAGGACTCGAGCCCGAGCTCGGTCACCGCTCGCTCGGCCGCGTCGCGCATCCGCGCGGGCGCGATCCACAGCGCGGTGCCGACGTTGCCGAAGCCCAGGTGGGAGAGGTGGGCACGCAACTGGTGTCGCTTGGCACGCATCGACTCGGGTACGCCGAAGTGCACGATGCACCAGCCGTCGGCCAGGTCTGCGGGCTTGCGCGCGTGCCAGATCACCTCGTCGCCGGCGGCGAGGGTGGTGAGGGCGGTCGGGGTGAGCCCGTAGCCGCGGGTGCCGTCACGGGTCTCCGAGTCGAGCCAGCCGTTCCTCTTGAGGCGATGCACGGCGGTGCGTACGCTCGGCGCGTCCAGCCCGACCTGGGCGAGCAGGTCGACCGCGCCGGCGATCGGCATCCAGTCGCCGAGCGGTCGCACGACGGCACCGAGGAACGTCACCACGGTGGTGCGCGATCGTTGGTTCTGCTGTGCTGCCGGGGCAGCCTCCGCCTTCGTCACCTGCGGCATTCTGCCGGATCCTCCGTCGGCTTCCCGGGTGTCCACCGCAGGTGGACCTGGTCGGTCTCGCCGGTCCTGAGCAGCTGCAGCCGAGGGGGGATCTTGTCGCTGCGCGATGTCGGTGGCTTGCGCCGCCCGGCCGCCCACTGGACCGGCCAGGCGGCCGCCTCACCGTCGTAGCCCTGCTCGACAGCGGCGTGCAGCGTCCAGCTCGGATCGAACAGGTGGGTGCGGCCGAGCGCGCAGATGTCGGCACGGCCGGCGAGCAGGATCGAGTTGACGTCGTCGTAGGAGGAGATGGCGCCCACCGCGATCACCTTGACCCCGGCCGGCTCGGCAACGAGGTGGCGGATCTTGTCGGCGAACGGTGTCTGGTACGAGCGCCCGAAGGCGGGCTTCTCGTCCTTGCTCACCTGGCCGGAGGAGACATCGATCGCGGCTGCGCCGTGCTCGACGAACGCCCGGGCGATCTCGACCGCGTCGTCGTCGGTGTTGCCGTCGGGCATCCAGTCGGTGGCCGAGATCCGCACGGTCACCGGGATCGGAGCCGGCACCGTGGCCCGGACCGCGTCGAAGACCTCCAGGGGGAAGCGGAGCCGGTTGGCCAGCGGCCCGCCGTACTCGTCGTCGCGACGGTTGGAGACGGGGGAGAGGAAGGAGCTGAGCAGATAGCCGTGGGCGGCGTGGAGCTCCACCAGGTCGAAGCCGGCCTCGACCGCGCGCCGCGCCGCCGCGACGAAGTCGGCGACCACCTTGTCCAGGTCGGCGCGGCTCGCCTCGCGTGGGACGTGGCAGCCCTCGCCGTAGGGAAGCGGGGACGGGCCGATGACCTCCCAGTTGCCGTCGTCGAGCGGCTCGTCCATGCCGTCCCACATCAGCTTCGTCGATCCCTTGCGGCCCGAGTGGCCCAGCTGCATGCCGATCTTGGCGGTGGAGTGGCCGTGCACGAAGTCGGTCACCCGGCGCCAGTGGTCGCGCTGCTCGTCGGTCCAGATCCCTGGGCAGCCGAGCGTGATCCTGGCGTCGGGGGAGACACAGGTCATCTCGGTCATCACCAGCCCGGCGCCGCCGAGCGCCTTGGAACCGAGGTGGACCAGGTGGAACTCGTCCGGGACGCCGTCGGTCGCGGAGTACATGTCCATCGGCGAGAGCATGACCCGGTTCTTCAGTTCCAGCTCGCCGATCCGGACGGGCTGGAACATCGCCGGCGCCACCTCCTGAGCGCCTTGGTGGCGTGCGAACTCCGCCTCCATCAGGTGCGCGAAGTCGGCGTCGCGTTCCTTGAGGTTCGCAGATGTGATCCGACGCGAGCGGGTCAGCAGGTTGAAGACGAACTGCGCGGGGTCCTGGTCGGCGTACATCTCGATGTTCTCGAACCACTCCAGCGACGCCTGGGCGGCCCGCTGGGTCGACTCCACCACCGGCTTCCGCTCGGTCTGGTACGCCTCGAGCGCCTCGTCGAGGGAGGAGTGCTCGTGGAGGCAGGCGGCGAGGGCGAGGGCGTCCTCCATCGCGAGCTTGGTGCCCGAGCCGATCGAGAAGTGAGCGGTGTGGGCGGCATCGCCGAGGAGGACGACGTTGCCGTCGTACCAGCGCTCGTTGCGGACGGTCTGGAAGCTGATCCATCTGGAGTTGTTGGTCAGGATCGCGTGCCCGCGGAGCTCGTCGGCGAAGATCTCCGCGATCCGGCCGACGGCGTGCTCGTCGGAGGCACCGGGCGCGAGGACCTGGTGCTCGGTGCTGTCCAGTCCGGCACGGCGCCACACGTCCTCGTGCATCTCCACGATGAACGTGGAGCCACGGTCGGAGAAGGGGTAGCCGTGGATCTGCATCGTGCCCCACTCCGTCTGCTTGACGAAGAACTGGAACGCCTCGAAGACCAGGTCGGTGCCGAACCAGATGTACTTGTTGCGGCGGCGGTCCAGGCTGGGCCCGAATCGGTCGGCGTACTTGGTCCGGAGGGCCGAGTTGACGCCGTCCGCGGCCAGCACCAGGTCGTACGAAGCGCGCAGCTCGTCCGGGTCGGGAGCCGCGGTCCGGAAATGGACGGTCACCCCCAGTTCGGCGACGCGTTCCTGCAGGATCTGCAGCAGGTCCTTGCGAGACATCGCCGCGAAGCCCTGCCCGCCGACGGTGAACGCGTGGCTCTGCCCCTGCCGATCGGTCAGCGCCACATCGATGTCGGTCCAGCGCGCGAACAGCTCCTCCATCCGGTCGTGCACGACCTGGTCGGCACCCTCGATGCTGCCGAGGGTCTCGTCGGAGAAGACGACACCGAAGCCGAACGTGTCGTCGGGGGCGTTGCGCTCCCAGACGGTGATCTCGTGGCTCGGGTCGAGGGTCTTCATCAGCGTGGCGAAGTAGAGCCCGCCGGGTCCACCCCCGACGATCGCGATCCTCATGTCCCGCTCTCCGACTCGACGATCTGGCGCAGCTTGAAGTGCTGCAGCTTGCCGCTGGTGTTGCGAGGCAGGGACGCAATGAAACGGACGTCGCGTGGGTACTTGTACGGCGCCAGCCGGCCCTTGACGTACTGCTGGATCTCCTCGGCCTTCGCGGCGTCGCCGTCGACGCCCTCGCGGAGCACGACGAACGCGCAGACGATGGCACCGCGGTCAGGATCGGGCCCGCCGACCACGCCCGCCTCGATGACATCCGGGTGGGTGCCCAGGGCCTGCTCGACCTCGGGTCCGGCGATGTTGTAGCCCGAGGAGACGATCATGTTGTCGGTGCGCGAGCGATACCAGTAGTAGCCGTCCTCGTCACGGACGAAGGTGTCACCGGTGACGTTCCAGCCGTTCACGATGTAGCCGCGCTGGCGCTCGTCGTCCAGGTAGCGGCAGCCGACCGGGCCGATCACCGCGAGCCGCCCCTCGACTCCCGGTCCGACCTCGTTGCCCTCGGCGTCCAGGATGGCGGCACGGTAGCCCGGCACCGGCTTGCCGGTCGCCCCAGGCCGGATCTCGTCGCCGGCCGCAGAGATGAAGATGTGCAGCATCTCGGTGGCGCCGATGCCATCGATGACCCGCAGCTCCAGCTCGCGCTCGAGCTCCTCCCAGGTCGCCTGGGGCATGTGCTCACCTGCGGTGACGGCGACGCGCAGCCCCTTGAGCTGCTCGATCACGCCGGACTTGAGGATCTGCTTGTACGCCGTCGGCGCGGTCGCGAGCGCGGTGACGCCGTGCTCCGCGATCAGGTCGGCCAGCTGGACCGGCGAGGCGGCCTCGGTGAGCAGGGCACACGCCCCGGCCCGCAGCGTGAAGACGACCAGCATACCGAGCCCGAAGGTGAACGCGAACGGTGCCGTGCAGGCCACGACGTCGCTGGGCTCCAGCCGCAGGGTCGCCCGGCCGAAGGTGTTGTCGATCGAGAGGATGTCGCGGTGGAAGTGGGTGGTGATCTTCGGGACGCCGGTCGTCCCCGAGGTCGGCCCGAACAGAGCGACGTCGTCGGCCGCGGTGTCGGCCGCGGCGAAGTCGCTCGGCTTGGCGAGGATCCGGTGGGCCAGGTCGTCCTCGGCGTCGCCGCCGTAGGCGACCACGGTGAGGTCCGGGGCCACGGTGTCCCGGACCGCGTGGACGTCCTCGACGAACCGGTGATCGACGAGGGCGACCGCGGGCCGGGTCTTCGCGACGATCGGCCCGAGCTCGGTCGCCCGGAGCGCGGCCATGGTCGTCACCACGATGCCCCCGGCCTTGAGTACGCCGAGCCAGGCCGCGACCGTCCACGGGTTGTTCGGGGAGCGCAGCAGCACCCGGTTGCCGGTGACGAGACCTAGGTCGTCGACCAGCACGTGGGCGATCTGGTTCGCGCGGATGAGGAGCTCGCCGTACGTCCACACCGTGCCGTCGGGGGTGCGGAGGGCGGGACGGTCCGGGCCGTGCGTCGCGACGGTCGCGTCGATCAGCTCGGTCGCGGCGTTGAGGCGCTCGGGGTAGTCCAGGAGCGGCGTGGTGAACTCGAGCGTCGGCCACTGCTCCGCCGGCGGCAGGTGGTCGCGGGCGAACGTGTCGGCGTAGCCGGACGGGCCCAAGGCGCTCATGACGAGGCCCCCGCGGCTCGGATCATGCCTTCTTGGACGACGGTCGCGATCAGCACGCCGTCGGTGGTGAAGAAGCGGCCGAGGCCGGTGCCGCGGCCGTCCTCGACCGACACAGCCTCCTGCGCGTAGAGCAGCCAGTCGTCCATCTCGACCGGCCGGTGGAACCACATCGCGTGATCCAGGCTGGCGGTCACCAGACCATCGTCAGCCCACGCCAGGCCGAGCACCCGCAGAGCGGGCTCCAGGATCGTGTAGTCGCAGACATAGGCGAGGGCCGCGGTGTCGCGCTGTCGGTCGGTCAGCCCTTCGACAGGTCGGAGGGCGTCGTACGGCTTCACCCAGATGGCCTGGTGTGGCGACCGCTCGCCCTCGACGGTCAGGTAGACCGGCCCCGGCACGTGCCGCATGTCGAAGCTGCGCCCGCCGGACCAGTACGCCTTGGAGGTCTCGGTCATGGTGCCGCCGGTGCGGTCCGCGAGGTAGGCCGCGGAGGTCGGCAACGTCTCGGGACCGGGGATGCCGGCCGGCA
>JALZDD010000771.1 GCA_030862715.1 Actinomycetota bacterium
CGCGCGCGAGCTCGGGGCGACCGACGTCGTCGACGCCGGTCAGGTCGACGACCTGGCCTCGGCGCTGACGGAGCTGACCGGTGGCGGCGCGGACGGCGTCGTGGAGACGACCGGCAACCCGGGCGTACTCCGCCAGGGTGTCGACGCCCTGCGTGCCCGGGGCACCGCGGTCATCGTCGGGGCGCCGCCGTTCGGCACCGAGGTGGGGATCGACGTGAACGCGATGCTTCCCGGCAAGCGGGTGACGGGCTTGACCCTCGGCGACGCCGAGACCCGCACCCTCATCCCGGCACTGGCGCGCTTGGTCGCCGATGGGCGGATGCCGCTGGACCGATTGGTCCGGCGCTACCCGTTCGAGGACATCCAGACGGCCGTCGCCGACATGGTCTCGGGCGTCACGGTGAAGCCTGTGCTCACCTTCTAGACCGGTCGTGGGGGCTCCTTGACAGGCGTGACGTGCATCACCCAGAATTGACAGGAATC
The DNA here is from genome assembly GCA_030862715.1 of Actinomycetota bacterium. Next base: position 484 of record JALZDD010000771.1, read on the forward strand.
CTGATAAACAGGAATCCTGAATGGAGCCCCCCAATGACCCTCACCTCCGGCGGTAGCACGACCGGTCCACGTACGCAGATGCGACGGATCGTCGCCAGTAGCTTCACGGGCAGCCTGATCGAGTACTACGACTTCCTGCTCTACTCCACCGCATCGGCCGTGGTCTTCGGCCAGGTTTTCTTCTCCAACCTCGACCCGGTGACCGGCACGATCGCGTCCTTCGGCACCTTCGCCGCCGGCTACCTGGCGCGCCCGCTCGGCGGCGTGATCTTCGGTCACTTCGGCGACCGGCTCGGCCGGAAGAAGATGCTGGTCCTGACCATGCTGATCATGGGTGTGGTCAGCTTCCTGATCGGCTGCCTGCCGACGTACGGCCAGATCGGTGCGGCCGCGCCGGTGCTCCTCGTCCTGCTCCGGGTCATCCAGGGCATCGCGATCGGCGGCGAGTGGGGCGGTGCGGTGCTGATCACGGCCGAGCACGCCACCTCCCGGCGCGGGCTGTGGTCCTCGTTCACCAACGCGGGCGCTCCGGCCGGCATGGTCCTCTCGACCGCGGTGATGGCGTTGATGGCCTCGATCACCACGCCCGAGCAGTTCACCGCGTGGGGCTGGCGGGTGCCGTTCCTGCTGAGCATCGTCCTGCTCGCGGTCGGCCTGTGGATCCGCCTCAGCGTGACCGAGTCGCCCGCCTTCGAGGCCATGAAGGAGAAGAAGGCGGAGGCGCGTACGCCGCTGCTCGACGTCCTCCGCAACCACCCGCGTACGCTCCTGCTCGCCATCGGCATCGGGCTCGGTGCCTTCGTGGTGCAAGGGACGCTGACCACCTTCCTGATCAGCTACGCCCTCGGGGCGGGCTTCGAGCGCCCGACGGTGCTCAACGCCCTCACGCTCTCCTCGGCCGGCGCGGTCATCGGCATCCTCGGCTGGTCCGCGCTCTCCGACCGGGTCGGCCGCCGGCCGGTGGTCCTCACTGCCGCCGTCGCCCTCGCGGTCTTCGCCTACCTGCTCTTCCCGATGCTCGACAGCGGCAGTGTCGCGCTGCTGGTCCTCGCGGTGGTCCTGGGCCAGTCGGTCCTCCACGCCGCCTTCTACGGCCCGCTCGCCGCGCTGATGAGCGAGGTCTTCAAGACCTCGTCGCGCTACACCGGCGCCTCGCTCGGCTACCAGCTCGCCGGCCTGGGCGCCGGCCTCTCGCCGCTCCTCTTCGCCTCGCTGCAGAAGGCCGGAGCCAGCACTGTCATGCTCTCCACGGTCATCGCGGCGTTCTGTCTGCTGAGCGTCTTCTCCCTGGTTCGGCTCGGCGAGACCAGCGACCGAGAGCTCGTCGACGCCTGACCCCCATGGTGCCCGCCGCGCGCGTCGCGGCGGGCACTGCTGTGTCATCGGTCTTGCGTCATCGGTTCCGAACCGGCCGGCGAGCCGCCAGGTAGTCCGCGGGCATGCCCGGTCCGGGTCGCACCACGACCTGGTCCGGCGGAACGTCCCCGTGCTCCTCGCACCGCGTCTCGATGTGGACCGGCTCGCCGCAGTCGGCATGCAGGTAGTCGATCGGCCGGCCGTCGGGGGCGAACCACGTGTCGCCCCACTCGGTGAGCGCGATCAGTGCCGGCCGCAGGCCCTGGGCCATCGTGGTGGGCCGGTAGTCACCGGCGTCGTCGCGGGTCATCAGGCCAGCCTCGACGAGAGTCGCGAGGCGCGTCTTCAGGATGTTCGTGGAGATGCCGAGGTTGTGCTGGAAGTCGCCGTACCGCGTGACGCCGGCGAAGATCGCGTCCCGCAGGATCAGCAGCGTCCAGCGCTCGCCCACGATCTCCAGGGAGCGGGCGATGGAGCAGATCTGGCCGTTGTACGTCTTTCCGAGCACGAGGATGACTCTAGCAAATCACTTGCATGATGAAAGTGCATGTGTCTACCGTGGGACTTGCATGATGCAAGTCACAGCCGATTCCAAGGGGACAGCCATGAGCGACCTGACCGCAACCTTCACCGTCGACGCCACTTCTCAGGAGGCGTACGAAGCCATCAACGACGTACGTTCCTGGTGGGGGCATCACATCGCCGGGCCCACCGACCAGGTCGGCGCCGAGTGGTACTACCTGGTGCCGGACATCCACTACTCCAAGCAGCTCGTCAAGGAGCTGGTCCCGGGGGAGCGCGTCGTGTGGGAGTTCACCGACGGCTACCTCGACTTCATCGCGGACAAGAAGGAGTGGGTCGGCACGACCGCACGCTTCGACATCGTCCCTGACGGCGGACAGACCCGCGTGACCTTCACCCACGAGGGCCTCGCGCGCGGCGACG
>JALZDD010000477.1 GCA_030862715.1 Actinomycetota bacterium
CTTCGAATATCGCGTGAGCGAGCACGCCGTCCGAGAGGCGTAGACGGTCGTTGATTCGGTCTAGCTCGTCGGGCCATTTGTCCGGGCCACGTGCCGCGAGGACGTGGGCGGCGTGGAATATCAATTCCTGTCGCACCTCGGGCTCTGTCCATGTGCCGGCTGTCTGAGCCAGATGCTGATCAATGATGGCGCCGCCCAAGGACTGGCGTGCGTCGAGGGCGGCTGTCAGGGCGTCGGGCCCACGAGTCAGGGCGAGCTCGGCAGGGTCGATGCCGCCGGGCAGGGCAACGAATGTGGGATCGAGGTCGGCGCTGGTGAGGTGCCAGAATGCTGTGTGGGCCGCCTTCCGGCCGGCGGCGTCGTTGTCGTAGGCGACGGCGATCCGGTCACGGCCGGTCGCGAGGTTGATGTGGCGGAGCAGGAGTTTGATCTGTTCGGTGGTGAGGGCGGTCCCCATCGGGGCGAGACCGACGGCGGTGCCTGCGGTGGCGAGGGTGATGGCGTACGCATCCATCGGTCCTTCGACGATGACGGGCAGCGCTCCGGCGGCGAGGCGGTCGCGGTTCTCCGCGTAGCCGAAGAGTGCTTCGCCCTTGGTGAAGACCGGTGTTGTGCGGGTGTTGAGATATTTCGGGCCGGCGTATTCGTCGTCGGTCTTGGTCGGATTGCGGCGGCCGATGAATCCGATCACGCCGGCTCCGGATGGGTCGTGGATGGGCAGGATGAGTCGGTCGCGGAAGACGTCGACCCATTCGCTGGTGCCGTCGCGGTGCTCGCGAGTGCGGATCAGTCCGGCTTGCTCGAGCTCGGCGAGCGTGGCGCCGCTCGCCGTGAGGTGGGTGAGCAGGGTGCGGGGTCCTGGTGGCGCGTAGCCGACTGCGATTTCGGTGTGGTTGGAGAGGTCTGTGCCGAGGCGCTCGGTCAGGTAGGCCGGGGCCCAGGAGCGGGGGTAGCAGGACTGGAAGTACGCCAGCGCCTGCTGGTTCAGGTCGAGGATTCGCCCCGGCGGGATCTCGCCTGGTTCGGGGAAGGCGTGCTCGATGTCGGCGGGGACGTCGGTGGGAAGCGGGGGAGCGTACGGGTCATGAGCGAGGGCTTCGTAGGCGGCTTGTGCCGTATCGATCCGTTCGGTGGTTCGTTCGGGGGTCAGGTCGTCGAGGTCGCGATGGACCTCGGCCATGAAGTCGTCGAGATCGTCGGGGCGGTCCGCGTCATCTGACGTGTCGTAGGTGTCTGGGGGCGGGTCGGTGAGTGTCGCGATGCGGAGCACGATGGCCTCGGCGACCTCGTGGCCGGTCAAGCTCCCGTCGTCTGGGAGACCGCTGATCGCAGCGTGAAGGATCTCGCGTGGGGTCCAGTCGTCGCGTGCACAGGCTTCGTCGACCGCTGCGACGAGCGCGGGCCAGGCGGGGGAGTGCCGGAGGTAGTCGGCTCGATCCTCGCCGACGAGGTCGTTGAGGGTGTCGTTCCAGGTGGGAGCCAGGAGGTCGTAGGTGGGCATCGGCGTCGAGGGCTGCTGGGCCGAGGCGCGGGACGAGGCGCCACCACAGGGCAGCGGCCTGGAGCTGGTCGGGAAGCGGGCGGTGCTCACGCTCGCCGGTGTGATCCCCTGTGAGGGCGTTGGTGAGGTAGTCGGTGAGCGGGAGCCCGGCGCGCTCGAGCTTGGCCAGGCGCTCACAGAGTGGCGTGATCCAGGGGTCGTGGCGTACGGACTCCGGTAGTGCTTGATACCAAGCGCGTTGGGCGTGCGGGTAGGACGGGCGGGCAGCGCGTACGGCTCGGTTGAGGGCGGCTTGGTGATCGGCCGGGGTGCCGATCCTGCGGGAGCCGGTGGGGCGTCGGTCGGCATCGTCGACGTCCATGGCGGCACGCCAGATGGCCAGCCTCGATCGAAGGTCGGCGTCCGCGTCGTCGAGGAAGGGCTGTGCCCAGGCTGGCGCAGAGCCACCGGTCCAGGAACAGGCGAGGTCGCTGACCGCGGAGATAGCTGTGTTGACCTGGGACTGCCGCGCGGTCAGATACGGACCCCAGTCGACGTCGTCGGCGAGTTGTGCCGGGATCGAAGGTAGCCACGGGAGTTGTCCGAGGTCATCGGATCTATCCGGCTCGGATAGATGTCTCCCGCCGGGCGTGAGCCGATCGAGCCGTGCATCGAGCACTGCGGCGGCGTCACGGCCGCCATCGAGAGTTCCAATACCGAGCGCCTCGGTCAGCAGCGCGACCGGCTCGTGCCCATCGAGTGCGAGCAGCGCGAGATGGGACCGCAACGTGGGCCAGGCGGAGGCATCGGTCAGGCCGTCGACGAGCACCTCGGCGACCCGGTCGAGTTCCTCCAGGCGCTGGCTGCCGAAGGTGCATTCGGCAGCCATGGACACTGAATCCAGATATCGCGCGACGGCATCGCACAGCTTCTCGCGCGGGTCCTCCATCGCACGTATTGCGCTCGTCGCCGAGGCCGGGGAGCCATCGTGTTCCAGCATGGCGATCAGTTGGTCGAGTGCGGTCGGTGGAATCAGCGCCTCGGGCCGGATCAGTTCGTGCGGGTCCCCGTCGTGACCGGTGGCCAGATAGAGGTGGTTCGCGAAGCGGCCGCGGGAGAGGCCGACATAGAGCAGGTTGCGGTCCTCCTCGCCTGTCAGGACCAGATGGCAGGTGTCGACGGTGGCTCCCTGGGCGCCATGCACGGTGGTGGCGTAGCCGAGCTGGACCGATGTCGAGACGTACGTCGCGGGCAACCGGATCTGCTTGCGAAGCTTGTGGTGGCGTATGGTCATCGATCCGTCGTCGTGGACCTGGGTCACGGTCCAGCGGTCTCGGTTCTTGACCCAGTCGGTCGCAGAGATTGCGAGTATCCGGTTGTTGTCGCGGGTGATGATCGCGTCACCGGCCGACGCGTGAGTGCCGTCGGTGAGGGTGACCGTTCGACCGATCTGGGCGGGGGAGAGTCCGGCGATCCGGTCGGATTGAGCGCGGGTGTTGAGGTCGGCGACGAGCTCGTTGGTCGGGGCGATCAGTAAGGCGTCTTGGCCGGCGGCTCGGTCTTCACACCACGCAACGTAGGCCTGGTCGGCGGCAGTGCCGAGGTCGCCGACGTGGATGCGGCCGCGGTCGGCGTAGAAGGCGATCGCGGAAGGGTCGCCGTCGCGGATCGCGAGTGTCGCTGCGGCCTCGGCGGTGTTGAGTGTGCCGTCGGCATTGAGGAAGCGGTGGACCTCGGTGAGGGTGACCGCGCCGGTCTCGTGGGCGAGATCGCGTAGGACGCCGCCGGCGGCGACGGAGGCGAGCTGCTTGTCGTCGCCGACCAGGCGCACCGAGGCGCCGTGGGCGAGGAGGTGGTCGATCGCGGTCGCGAGGTCCGGGGTCGAGGCGGCGCCGGCTTCGTCGATGAGTACGAGCGTGCGGTGGTTGATCACTCGCATCCAGGGTGGTTCGCCACCGTGCTCGAGGTGCCAGACGAGTTTGGCGAGGGTGTCGCTGTGCCCGACGCGATCGTGATCCGGCGGGTTGATCGCGGCGTCGAGCTCTTGGGCGGCGACGGCCTGGGGAGCGAGTCCGATGACGTTCCCGCCGGCGTCACGCCAGGCGCGCGCGAGCACCTCCATCGCCGTGGTCTTGCCCGTCCCCGCGGGGGCGAGCGCGAGCTGCACTCGCCGGCCGCTCGTTGCGAGCTCCCGCACCATTGCGGCCTGGGCCGAGTTGAGAGCCACGCCGTTGGCGGCGGTCTCAGCGATCGCGATGCCGACACGTACGTCACTGATCCGGCGCCCGCCAACTTGTTCGGCCGCAGCTAGGATGCGCTGTTCGGCTTCAAGCACCGCCTTCGACGTAAACCGCTGTGCACCATGAACGCTGTAGACAGACTCCCCGTCGCTCCGGGTCAGCGCGACGGGCACATCGACGCCGAGCCTCTCGGCTCGTTCCGGGTCGAGTAGTGGGTCAAGCTCGGCGAACGCGATCGAGTGCTCCTCGATCGCCCGCTCGACGACACGGTCGACCGCGGTGGCGATGTCGGCGAGGCTTACACCTGCAGTTCTGACCTGCCGTTGTGCTTCGGCGCGCAGGTGCCAGACCTGCCACGTGGCACGTTTCTCCTGAACCTTCGCCACGATGGCGGCTGCCGTCTCCCGGACCCACTTCGACGAGACTCGTTGAAAGCCGTCGCCCCTGCCGAGCGCAGCGGTGACAACCTGGTTGACGGCGGCATCAGAGCCGAGGATGCGAACGGCCTCGGACCGCCAAGTCTCGCGCTGCTCAGCCTCGGAACGCGGGGCGTGCTTGGCCCGCCGGGTGTCCGCCCACGCCTTCTGAGTGAGCCCGACGGCCTCACCCGCGGTCGCCGGACGTCCGTGCGCGTCCTGAAAGTCGGCAGCCAGCTCACGACGGCGCGCCTCGATGTGCCGGTTTCGTGAGGACCACGCAGCGGCAAGGCGCGGGTCGACCCCGACGACCTCACGTACGACCCCCTTCTCCTTGCTCGCGGTCGGACCCTTGCGCGGCTCGAACCGCACACCGAGGCGAGCGATGAGCTCACCCTCGAGGAGCGTGTTGTACGTCTCCGAGAGCGTTACGTTCGTCTTGTGCAACACTCGCCCGTCGATGGCGAGCCACCGCCCAGTCGGGTCCTGGACCTTGTTGCTGAGCGTTACGTGAGTGTGCAGATGCGGGTCGGACGATCGCGAGTCCCTGTGCGTGAAGAGGGCCGCGATCATGCCGCGGGTCTGGACCTGCTGCACGCCACCCTGCCCCCGCCTGGTGAACAGCACGTTGTCCTCGAGCCAGGTCAGCGTCGTCTCGACGGCGGCATGGTGAGCCGCCTCGACCTGGCGGGCCACGTCGCGGTCGGCGAGCGCCCACAGCGTCGAGACCGCCTTAACCGGCGTGAAGGTGAGGTCGTAGCCGGCCACTGCCTTCGTCCGCTGTCTCGTCACCTGGGCGAAGAAGCCAGCACGCTCCCGGTCATCGAGCGGTTCGCGCCCGTGCTCGGCGGCGAACATCTCGTTCGCGATCTGGGTGCGAATCTGGGCCCTGACCTCGGCTGGGACCGGCGTCCTCCAGCGCAGCCCGTGGACGCGGTTGTAGGCGATAAACCTCCGCGCGGTCTCCTGCACGAACTCCGGCGCATTCCCTATGTAGACCGCGAACGAATTGCCCAGGTTCGCTGCCTTAGCGGCCTCGATCGGGCTCGCCCCTCGGTCGAGGGCGGCGCGCTCCAGCCGCTCGGCGTCGGGGTGACGACCCTGGCCGAACAGGTCCTTCATCTGCTGCTCGGTGACCTCGTCGCCCGGCGCGAGGTTGAGGCCCTGCAACCCTGCCCCCCACCATCGGCCCGGCGACTCACCCTCCTCGGAGTAGTACTCACCCAGGCCGGTGTGACCGCGGTCCGTTGCGTCGTGCACTGCGACGCTCCGGGTCAGATAGGTGTACCCGTCCCCGGCGGTCAGCTTGTGCAGCCCCATCACGCTCACGACGGCACTACAGAAGCGCC
>JALZDD010000824.1 GCA_030862715.1 Actinomycetota bacterium
GTTTCAAGCCCAACGAGACCGGCATCAGGGTCGTCGTCTACTCGACCCCGCTGGTCCTCTCGACCAGCGTCAAGGCCAACGGTCACGGCGTCGCGAAGTGGTCCGGCCGGCTTCCCAAGGACATCGGCCTCGGCAAGCACACCCTCACCTTCCAGGGCTCGGTGAACCGCGGGATCTCGTTCGTCGTGACCGGCACCCCGAGCGACGGCGAGTGCGCCCAGAGCGGCTGCACCCCTGAGACCGAGGCCGTCAAGCTGGCGGCACCCTCCGAGGAGGGCGGCGTCGGCCCGCTCACCTGGATCATCGTCGCCTCGATGATCGTCCTCGCCCTCGTGGCCAGCGCCGTCGCCATGCTCTCCGGACGCCGCAAGCGCAACCAGGAGTGGGACGAGCCGAGCCATGCTCAGGCACCGCGGTATCCCTCGGACCCGCGACAGGCATCGGGGCCCTACCCGGGCCACCCGCGCCAGCAGCTCCAGTCCCGGCCCGAGCCGCCGCTCCCGCGCCGGCTGCCTGAGGACCAGGAGCCGATCCGACGTCAGCCAGGTCCGCGTCAGCCAGGTCCGCGTCAGCCGGGTCCTCGTCAGCCCGTTCCGCGTCAGCCGAGCCACCGTCAACCGGGCCCCCAGCACCCGGAGCCGCAACACGCGGCTTCCCCGCAGCCCGCCCATCGCCAGCCGCGTCCACCGGAGTCGTTCGCACCGCCGAGCCAGCGGGGCCAGGTCTACGACAGCCCTGCCTACGACAGCCCGGCCTACGAGGGCCAGCGCGTCGCCGGACGCTGAGCGCGGTCAGCGGACCAGCGACTCACCCCGGAGCGCGGTCTCGGCCGCAACCGTCGGCCACAGCGTCTCCAGCGCCACCTCGAGGCCGGACAGGACCGGGTCGAGGTCATCGCCGGGGAACGGTGCGGGCGCCTCATGGCGTACGACCGCACAGAAGGCGGGGAGGTCACCCTCCTTCCGGTGGCAGCGAACCGTCTCGGCCGATCCGTCGGTCCAGCCGTCGTAGCCGTCGGTGTCGCCCTTGGAGCAGGTCAGCGTCTTGGGGCACTTCCGCTGCCCGGCGGGCAGGTTCGGGGCGTGGACCGCGGTGACGGTGCCGCCGCCGGGGGTGGTGCCGACGACGCCGAAGGCGCCCTTGCCGTAGGCCGAGACGTCGGCCCTCTCGAATGAGTCGATGTCGGCGTACGCCTTGGTCTCGAGCAACCCTGCCGCGATCGCCCCGGCTGTCAGCGCGACCTCGCCGGTGCCGTTGGCGCCATCCGAGGGAAAGCCGCTGACCTGCGCTTTCGTCATCTTCATGGTCGTCTTCGTGCCGAGGCGCGGGTCGGTGACCAGGGCGACGAGATCGTCCACGTTCACCTCGAGGTCGAGCTTGCGAGGGTCGCCGGTGATCTTGTCGCCGACGTAGGCGGCCCGGCGCTCCTCTCCGCCTGACGTGTGGGAGACCATCAGCTGACCGGGAGTGCCGTCGTCGGTCGCGAGGTCCCAGGCGACGGTGGCCGTGCCGGTCTTGGCTTTCACCTCGACACAGCCCGACATCCCGTCGCGGCACCAGGTCGAGAGGAGGTCGTCGTCGACCGGGCCTGCCTTGACCTCCAGCGAGTGGTCGTCTCCCCACAGGAGCACGGTGCCGACCTCGTCCTGCTCGAAGTAGAGGTCGCCACTCTCGAACGCCTCCGGCTCGACGTGTACGCGCTGGAGCGTGATCGCGGCGAGCGCCTCGGGGGTCGCGGGCCGGTTGCCGGGCCTCAGATCGGCCGGATCGATGCTCGCTGCCTGTGTCGGCCTGGGCTTCTCGTCCGCCTCGGCCGCCTCACTCACGTCGTCGCTGCCGCAGCCGGCGAGCAGAAGTGTCGCGGCCAGAAGTGCCATCCCCCGTCTTTGCATGGGGGGAATCTACGCCAGGTGGCGCGCGCTTTCGGTGAGGATTCGCAGGACGGTGCGGGCCCACCGCCCATCGGCGCCGGCGAGGCCGCACGCAGGCGTCAGGACGATGTCGTGCGCGGTATCCAGGCCGAGCATGTCGAGCCAGCGCTCGACGGTCTCGGTGACCGACTTGTCGGTGGGCGTGGCGCCCGCCGGAGCGATCGCGGGAACCACGCCGAGCGCGACGGTGTCGCCGGCCTCCAGGGCCGTGGCCAGGTCGTCGTGGTCGGCGGCGGTGAGCTGGGTCAGGTCGATGCTGATCCCCTTAGCGCCGGCCTTGTGGAGCAGGTCCAGTGGGGTCCCGGGCGCGCACGAGTGCACCCAGGGGACCGCGCCCTCCTCGGCGATCGCGCCGAGGACCCATTCCAGCGCCTGGGAGGCCTCGGGGAGATCGACGCTGCGGTGCTTGCCGAACCCCGAGGCGGTCGGTACCTGGGCGTTGAGCACAGCGCTCAGCGCCGGCTCGTCGACCTGGACGATCAGGGTGTCCGCGCCCGGGAGGCGGCGGCGTACGTCACGGATGTGGGTGCGTACGCCGTCGGCCAGCGCCTGCGCCAGGTCACGCCGGGCGCCGTGGTCGGCGAGCAGCTTGTCGCCGCGCGGCCGCTCGACGGTGGCGGCAAGGGTCCAGGGCCCGGCGACCTGGATCTTGAACGCGCCGCCGCCGGAGGTGAGCGGAGAGTCCTGGACCAGCTCCTCGATGGTGTCGAGGTCTTGGGCGAGCAGGCTGCGGGCGCGCCGGTGGTCGACCCCGGCGGAGCCGGAGGTGCCGGTCAGCCGCCAGCCCGCGGGCTGCAGGTCGGCGTCGAGCCCCTCGAGGACCGCCAGCGCCCGACCGGTCATGTTCGCGATCGCGCCGCGCGCGGGCAGCTCGGGCAGGTGCGGCAGATCGGTGAGCTCACCGAGCACGACGCGGCAGGCCTCTGCGTAGTCCTCACCAGGCAGCGACCCGATCCCGGTGGCCCTCACGCGAGAGCCACCCGGCGGGTCGTGGAGATGGTGACCGAGCCGACGACGCGGGTGCCGTCGTAGATGACCGCCGCCTGGCCCGGGGCGATGCCGTAGGCGGGGTCGAGCAGCTCGATCTCGGCTCCCTCGGGGACCACGGTCACCCGGGCTCGGTGCTCGTCGCCGTGGGCGCGCAGCTGGACGGTGCCCTCGAGGATGCCCTCGGGCGCGCGACCGGCCCACCGCGGCCGGATCCCGGAGAGCCCGTCGACGGCCAGGTGCTCCCTGGGCCCGACGGTGACGGTGCCGGAGACCGGCTCGATGTCGAGCACGAACCGTGGCTTTCCGTCCGGCGCGGGCTTGCCGAGGCGGAGGCCCTTGCGCTGCCCGATCGTGTAGGCGTACGTCCCCTGGTGCTCGCCCAGAACCTCACCCGTCTCGTCGACGATGGGCCCGGACTCGTTGGGCGCCCGGTCGCCCAGCTTCTCGCGCAGCCAGCCGGCGTTGTCGCCGTCGGCGACGAAGCAGATGTCGTGGGAGTCGGGCTTGTCGG
>JALZDD010000834.1 GCA_030862715.1 Actinomycetota bacterium
GCGAGCAGGGCGTCGGTCGAGGTCGAACGAGTCATGGCGGTCATCATCGTCGCGACGCCGACCGCCGCCCTACCCCCGGAAGAGGGGGCTAACGCTCCAGTCCGCCGACGATCACGGTCGGCTCGACCTCGACCGGGAAGTTCACGCTGCTCGCGATGAAGCAGTCCAGGTGGGCCTGGTGGTGGGCGGAGGTCGCGGCCTCGATCATGGAAGCGTCGGCGACGGTGACGACCGGGTGCAGCACGGCTCGGGTGAAATGCCCGCCGGTCCCTCGCGTCTCCATGGTGGCGGTCGCGGCGTCGTGGTAGTCGAGGACGACCACGCCAACCGTCACCGCCTGGTGCAGGTAGGAGAGCATGTGGCACTGCGCCAGCGAGGTCAGCAGCAGCTGCTCGGGGTTGTGCCGGCTCGCGTCGCCACGGAAGGTCGGGTCCGAGGAGCCGAGGATGTCGGGCAGTCCCTCGATGCGTACGACATGGTCCCGGGCGTAGTCGCGGTAGCCGCTCGTCCCGGTGCCGCGGTTGCCCGTCCACTCCACCGAGACCGTGTAGTCGTGGGTCAGTGCCATGCGCACACGCTAGCGCCGGGCCATGGACCGGTGCGTATGCCTGGCAACCCACACGGTTACCGCGCACGACATGACCCACCTGACACCCGCTGAAGGAGAACGCACGCGCACCGGCCCTGGGTGGTGGCGATCCGCCGTCGTCTATCAGGTCTACCCACGCAGCTTCGCCGACGGGAACGGTGACGGCGTGGGCGATCTGCGTGGGATCAGGCAGCGCCTCGACCATCTCGAGTGGCTCGGGGTCGATGTCCTGTGGATCTCCCCCGTCTACCCCTCGCCGATGGCCGACAACGGCTACGACGTCAGCGACTATCACGATGTCGACCCGACGTACGGCACGCTCGCAGAGCTCGACGCGCTGATCGCGGACCTCCACGAGCGCGGGATGAAGCTGGTGATGGATCTCGTCGCCAACCACACCTCGGACGAGCATCCCTGGTTCGTGGAGTCGAGCTCGAGCCCCGAGAGCCCCAAGCGCGACTGGTACTGGTGGCGCGACGAGCCCAACAACTGGGGGTCGTTCTTCTCGGGCCCGGCCTGGACCTACGGCGAGGGCAGGGCCGCCTACTACATGCATCTGTTCACCAAGAAGCAGCCGGACCTGAACTGGGAGAATCCCGAGGTGCGGCAGGCGGTGTACGAGGTGCTGCGCTGGTGGCTGGACCGCGGCGTCGACGGCTTCCGGATGGACGTGGTGAACCTGATCTCCAAGGACCCGGAGCTTCCGGAGGCACCGGTCATGCCCGGGCAGCGCTATGGCAACATGCGGCAGTCGGTGATCGATGGGCCCCGCGTGCACGAGTTCCTCGCAGAGATGCACCGGGAGGTCTTCGACCGGTACGACCGCGACCTGCTGCTGGTCGGTGAGACCGGTGAGACGACGGTCGAGGAGGGCCGGAAGTACACCGACCCGGCCCGCCGCGAGCTCGACATGGTCCTGCACTACGAGCACGTCGAGATCGATCACGGCACCTTCAAGTGGGACGTACGCCCCTTCGACCTCGGTCGTCTGCGTGATCGGCTCGCGGCCTGGCAGGAAGGTCTGGCGGACGTGGGCTGGAACAGCCTCTACTGGGACAACCACGATCAGCCGAGGATCGTGTCGCGGTACGGCGACGACGGGCGCTGGCGAACCGAGTCGGCCAAGCTGCTCGCGACCGTACTGCACCTGCAGCGAGGCACCCCGTTCGTCTATCAAGGCGACGAGATCGGCATGACGAACTACCCGTTCACCTCCATCGACGAGGTCGACGACGTGGAGGCGGTGAACTACTACCACGAGGCGATTGCCCTGGGGGTGGATCCCGAGGACGTGATGGCCTCGCTGCGGGCGATGTGCCGCGACAACGGACGTACGCCGATGCAGTGGGACGCCTCCCCCGCGGCCGGCTTCACCACCGGAACGCCCTGGCTCGCGGTCAACCCGAACTACCCCGATGTCAACGTCGCCGCACAGATGGACGACTCGGACTCGGTGCTCTCGCACTACCGACGGCTGATCCGGCTGCGGCACGAGGACCCGGCCGTGGTCGACGGCGACTTCACTCTGCTGAGCGACAGCCATCCGCAGATCTTCGCCTTCCGCCGCCGCCATGAGAGCGGGCAGCTGGTCGTGCTCGCGAACTGCAGCAGCGACCAGGCGGACCTGGGCGAGCTCGTCGGGGAGAGCCGCGGCGAGCTCGTGCTCGGGAGCGGTAGCGGCCCGGTGATGGCACCGTGGGAGGCACGGGTCCTCCGCCGATGAGCTCCTACGGCCGACCGCGCTCAGCGCTCAGTCGTCGCTGAGCAACCAGGCCGAGGTGTCCGGCGGCAGCTCGGCGGCGAGCGGCTCGCCGCTGCAGATCACGACGTCGCCGCGCGGCAGCGGCGTGGGCACCGCGCCGCAGTTGAGGACGACGCTCAGCCGGCAACGTCGAAAGGCGATGACGTCCTCGGGCGCATCGAGGAACTCCACCTCCTCGTCGCCGCCGAGGGCGGAGCGGCGGCGGGCCGCGAGCGCGGATCGGTAGAACTCCAGCGTCGAGCCGGGGTTGCCGGTCTGCGCAGCCACGGTCAGGTCCGCCCACTGGACCGGCTGCGGCAGCCAGGGCTGGCCCTCTCCAGGACCGAAGCCGAAGGGCGGAGCGTCACCGCTCCACGGCAACGGCACCCGACAGCCGTCCCGGCCGTTGCCGCCCTCCGCCCAAGGGTCCTGCTGGTGCTCCGGGGGCAGCTCCACATGCGGCAGCCCGAGCTCCTCACCCTGGTAGAGGTACGCCGACCCCGGCAGCGCCAGCATCGTCAGCGTTGCCGCGCGGGCGCGGGCGAGCGCCTGCGCGCCGTCGCCGTAGCGCGTCCGGTGCCGTACGGCGTCGTGGTTGGAGAGAACCCACGTCGGCCAGGCGCGGGAGGGACGCAGCGCCTCGAGCGTGGACTTGATCGCGTCGGTGAACTCGCGCGCCGACCAGTGCGACTGCAGCCACCGGAAGTTGAAGGCCTGCTCGAACTCGTCGCTGCGCAGGTAGCCGCGCAGGTCTGCCGGTCCCTGGGTCCAGGCCTCGGCGATCAGCATCCGCTCGCCCGGGTAGGACGCGACGAGATCGTGCCAGTCCCGGTAGACCCCGTGGACGTCCGGATGGTCCCACATCGGATCGTCCTCGATGCCCTCGTCATACATCACCGCCGGGTCGGAGTTGGGCGATCGTCCCTCCGGGACGTGCTGGTCGCGCAGGGCCTTGACCAGGCCATGGGCCACGTCGACGCGGAACCCGTCGACGCCGCGGTCCAGCCACCACCGCATCACGGAACGGAACTCTTCGGCCACCTCGGGGTGGCGCCAGTTGAGGTCGGGCTCCTCCTCGTCGAACATGTGGAGGTACCACTGCCCGTCCTCGACCCGTGTCCACGCCGGCTGGCCGAAGACCGATCTCCAGTTGGTCGGCGGCTCCTCGCCGTCAGGCCCTCGACCATCGCGGAAGATGTAGCGATCGCGCTCCGGTGATCCCGGGCCGGCCGAGAGCGCCCCGGCGAACCACGGGTGGCCCGAGGAGGTGTGGTTGGGGATCAGGTCGATGATCACCTTCAGGCCGAGCTCGTGCGCCTTCGAGAGCAGGTCCTCAGCGTCGGAGAGGGTCCCGAACAGCGGGTCCACGCCGCGGGCGTCGACGACGTCGTACCCGTAGTCGATCTGCGGCGAGGGATAGAACGGTGAGAGCCAGATCGCGTCCACACCGAGGTCTACCAGATGGTCCAGTCGGGAGGTGATGCCGGCGAGGTCGCCCGTGCCGTCTCCGTCCGCATCGGCGAACGAACGCGGATAGATCTGGTAGGTCACGGCCTCACGCCACCACGGAGCATCCACGGGAGCCCGGTAACCGGATGCCGCCCAGGTCATGCCACCCAGGCCGGATCGGCGCGGCCTCAGTGGTCGTGGTCGGCCGGGTGCAGCTGTGGTCCGGTCACACCGCAGTGCGCGCACATCTCGATGTGCACCCGATGCTCGTCCGGCCCGGGTTCGGCGGCGAGCGGACGCCGTATGAACGCCGCGGCGAGCGCCGCGCCGAGGATCAGGAGGCCGGCGTTGATGATCATCGCCATGGCGTAGCCCTCGTCGAAGGTCTGCGGGTTGGTGTAGTCGGCGCCTACGATCCCGACCGCCGCCGGGACGATGGCGACGGCCAGCAGCCCGGCGGTCCGCGCCACCGCGTTGTTGACGCCCGAGGCGATGCCGGCATGCCGGTCGTCGGCGGCATCGAGCACGGTGGCGGTCAGGGGCGAGACCAGCAGGGTGAGCCCGACAGCGAAGAGCAGGACGGGCGCGAGCACGTCGAGGACGTACGACGCGCCGGGGCCGATCCGCCCCATCCAGAGTGCGCCGCCGGCCGCGAGCAGCGGCCCGAGGGTCATCGGCAGGCGCGGACCGATGCGCTGCGCCAACGCGCCCGCACGGGACGAGAAGAGCAGCATCACCACGGTCACCGGCAGCAGCGCCGATCCGGCGGCGAGGGGTGACCAGCCGCTGACGATCTGGAGCTGGAGGACGAGCAGTACGAAGATCACGCCGAGCGCGGCGTACACGAGCAGGGTGACGGCGTTGGCCGCGCTGAACTGAGGATTGCGGAACAGCTCGAGCGGGACCAGCGGGT
>JALZDD010000840.1 GCA_030862715.1 Actinomycetota bacterium
GCCCCGGCCTCGGCCGCTCGCTGGGTGAGCAGGCCGCGCTGATGGGCGCCGACCTGGTGCTCGCCAGCCGCACCGAGAAGCGGCTGCAGAAGATGGCCGGCGTCATCGAGGAGCACGGACGACGTGCCCTGGTGGTGCCGACCGACATCACCGACGAGGACGCGCGCCGGCACCTGGTCGACGCCGCGCTGGAGGAGTTCGGGCACGTCGACGTGCTCCTCAACAACGCCTTCGGCATCCCGCCGATGGACCCGCTCACCCAGATCCCGCTGGACGCGCTCCGGCTGGCCCAGGAGTCCAACGTCTACGCCCCGCTGCGGCTCTCGGCGCTCTTCGCCGACGCGCTCGCGGCCACCCCGGACAAGCCCGGCGGCGCGATCGTGATGATCAACTCCGCGGTGCTCTACCAGAGCCAGCCCGAGTTCGCGGGCTACAAGCTCTCCAAGGGCGCTCTCGCCCACCTCGCCTCCTCGCTGGCCACCGAGCTCGGCCCGCGCGGCATCCGGGTCAACTCGGTCGCGCCGTCCTACATCTACGAGGACGTCAACAAGGCCTACTTCGACTGGATGGCCTCGGAGTCGGGGCGCACCCACGAAGAGGTGTACGCCGAGAAGGCCGCGCCCACCGACCTGAAGCGCCTCGCGACCCCCGAAGAGGTCGCCCGGGCGGCGCTCTTCCTCGGCAGCGACCTGGCCTCAGCGGTCACCGGCACCGTGCTCAACGTGGACTGCGGGGAGTTCCATGACTGAGACGGCGCCCCGTGAGCGGGCGGATGTGGGGACGTATGAGGACATCTGCGCCGCCGCCGTCCGCACCACTGGACTGAACGACTTCGGGGGGACCGACCACGAGGAGGGGCTGCGGCTCCTGGTCGAGGACCTGGCCTCGCCCGAGGCCGGGCTGACCCCCATCGGCAACTACTTCCATCGGTCCCAGGTGAAGTCGGCCCTCGTCGGCCGGCTCATGACCCAGGCCCGGCTCGCGGAGTTCCCCCAGCACCAGGACGTACGCATCGAGCGCCCGATCTTCGTCACCGGACTCGTCCGCACCGGCACCACCGCCCTCCACCGGCTCCTGGCCGCCGATCCGGCGCACCAGGGTCTGGAGACCTGGCTGACCGAGTTCCCCCAGCCGCGGCCCCCGCGCGAGACCTGGGAACAGGACCCGGTCTTCAACGCGCTGCAGGGCGCCTACCGACAGCACCATGTCACCAACCCTGAGTTCATGGGAATCCACTACATGGACGCCACCAGTGTCGAGGAGTGCTGGCGTGTGCTGCGCCAGAGTGGCAAGTCGATCTCGTTCGAGTCGCTGGCCAACGTCCCGCGCTACTCGGCCTGGCTGGCGAAGCAGGACTGGCGCGATGCGTACGAGCTGCACCGCCGCACCCTGCAGCTCATCGGGCTCAACGACACCGACAAGCGCTGGGTGCTCAAGAACCCCTCACACCTGGTCGCGCTCGACGCGCTGATGGAGGTCTACCCGGACGCGCTCGTCGTGGTCACCCACCGCGACCCGGTCGTCTCGGTCGCCTCGGGCTGCTCGCTCTCCGCCGAGGCGACCGCCGGGATGTCGACCACCTTCGTCGGGAAGACCATCGGGCAGACCCAGCTGGAGATGCTCTCCCGCTCGTGGCGCTCCTTCGCCGAGAACCGGAAGAGGTACGACCCGGCGCAGTTCCTCGACGTCGACTACCGCGGGTTCGTCAAGGACCCGGTTGGCACCGTCGAGAACATCTACGCCCACTTCGACATCCCCTGGAGCGACGCCGCCCGAGCCGAGGTCTCCCGCATCGACGCCGAGTCCCGATCGGGGAGCGCCCGACCCAAGCACGACTACAGCCTGGCCGACTACAGCCTGACGGAGGACGAGGTTCGCCAGGCGTTCACCCTCTGATTCCGCACGGCAGCCACCGCTGCTCCATCGAGATGCCCTACGGTTCGACCCGAGCTCACGGGTGTGCGGCTCACGACGCCGTTGAATCTCGGGAGCCATGTGATGAGCCATGCTGCGGTGCTGAGCGCCGAGCCGATGGACGCGCCCGCCAGGCCGTCGGCCAGGCTGGTCACGGTGCTCGCCCTGCTGGGTGCCTTCGCGGCCTCGATGAGCCTCTACGTCGCCGCCACCCAGGCGTTGTCGTACCACGCGCGTGACGAGGGTCCGAACGCCTCGTACGCCATCTCGCTCCACCACGGTGAGCTGCCCACGATCGACACACCGGTGGCGCAGGACAGGGAGCGCTTCCCGCAGATCACCCGGGGCGCGGATCGGGAGGAGTTCGATCGCCACCGGATGATCTGGACCGCCAACCATCCGCCGCTCTACTACCTCCTCGGCGTGCCGTCGGTCGCCCTGGCCGACGCGCTCGACAACCCGCAGGTGCTGATCGCCGGGA
>JALZDD010000488.1 GCA_030862715.1 Actinomycetota bacterium
AGTGGGCCGCCCCCGCTGATTTCGTGAACCCGGACGGATCACGGACAATTGACCAGTTGCGAGAGCAACACCGCAGGTGGCAGAGGCCGAAACGTACAAGCGGCTTCGTCATGACCACGAGAAGGAAGAGATCTCAAGAATGCCTCCGAAGAAGAAGATCGCAGCGCTCGTCAAGGTGCAGCTTCAGGCCGGTGCCGCGACCCCGGCCCCGCCCGTCGGTACCGCGCTCGGTCCGCACGGCGTCAACATCATGGAGTTCTGCAAGGCGTACAACGCCCAGACCGAAGCCATGCGCGGCAACGTGATCCCCGTCGAGATCACCATCTACGAGGACCGCAGCTTCACCTTCATCACGAAGACGCCGCCGGCCGCTGAGCTGATCAAGAAGGCGGCCGGCCTCAAGAAGGGCTCGTCCGTCCCGCACAAGGACAAGGTCGGCAAGCTGACCAAGGACCAGGTGCGCGAGATCGCGACCACCAAGATGCCCGACCTCAACGCGGAGGACATCGACGCCGCGATGAAGATCGTCGAGGGCACCGCCCGCTCCATGGGCGTCACCACCGACTGACCGTGGGAGAGCCGCGCTGGCTCGCTAACCACATCTCCTCTTAACTACCGAAGGAATCACCATGCAGCGCAGCAAGACCTACCGCGCGGCGGAAGAGACGTTCGACAAGAACGAGCTCTACGCCCCGCTGGCCGCGATCAAGATCGCCAAGTCCTCCAGCAAGAAGAAGTTCGACGAGACCGTTGACGTCGTCATGCGTCTCGGCGTCGACCCCCGCAAGGCCGACCAGATGGTGCGCGGCACCGTCAGCCTTCCCCACGGCACCGGTAAGACGATGCGCGTCATCGTCTTCGCCGCTGCTCCGGACAAGGCCGAGGCCGCTCGCGAGGCCGGCGCGGACGTCGTCGGTGGCGACGACCTCATCGAGAAGGTCTCCGGTGGCTGGCTCGACTTCGACGCCGTCGTCGCGACCCCCGACATGATGGGCAAGGTCGGCCGCCTCGGCCGCGTGCTCGGCCCCCGTGGCCTCATGCCGAACCCGAAGACCGGCACCGTCACCCCGGACCCCGGCAAGGCCGTGTCCGACATCAAGGGCGGCAAGATCGACTTCCGCGTCGACCGTCACGCCAACCTTCACTTCATCATCGGCAAGGCCTCCTTCTCCGAGGCCCAGCTCGCTGAGAACTACGCCGCTGCTCTCGAGGAGGTGCTTCGTCTGAAGCCGTCCTCCTCCAAGGGCCGCTACCTGAAGAAGGTCACCCTCTCGACCACCATGGGCCCCGGTGTCCAGGTCGACCCCAACCGCGTCAAGAACGTGGCGGGTGAGGACGAGGCCTGAGCCTCGACCGACCACGCGAGCGCCGCTGCCCGGTTTCGGGCGGCGGCGCTCGTCGCATTTGGGCGCTGCGTACGGCCTGTTTCGGTCCTTCCGTCACTGCCCGTGGACCGCGTCGGGGCCCTGCTCCAGCTCCGGCTACGACGCGAGCAAGCTCGCCGTCGAGGGTGACGTGGTGGTCGTGACGGTCAACTACCGCCTCGGTGCGATCGGCCGGTTGGCGCATCCTGGGCTGGACGGGGCGTACGAGTCCGGCAACTACGGCTTGCTCGATCAGCAGGCTGCGCTGCGCTGGGTGCAGCGCAACATCGCTGCCTTTGGTGGCAACCGGGGCAACGTGACGATCTTCGGTGAGTCGGCCGGGTCGATCGACACCTGCGCCCAGATCGCCTCGCCTGCCGCCGCCGGACTGTTCCGCAGGGCGATCCCGCAGAGGGGGAGCTGTGCGGCCGGCGCCCGCAGCGATGCGGGTGCCGAGGCCGAGGGCCAGCGGCTCTCCGCCGCGGTCGGCTGTGGCGACGCGGCCGATGTGGCGGCCTGCCTGCGGGCCACGCCCGTCAAGGAGCTGATCGAGGGCTTCGGCGCCGCCGGGCTCAACGCCGGACTGGTCGTCGGCGACCCGCGGGTGCTGCCGCGGACCTACCCCGATGCCATCGACTCCGGAAGGTTCAACCGGGTGCCGGTGATGCACGGCTCGACCCTGGACGAGATGCGGCCCTACGTCGGGCTCGAGTATCCGCAGCCGATCACGGTGGCGAAGTACGAGCAGGTCGTACGCAGCACCTACGGCCCAGCCGCCGATGCCGTCCTCGGGCTCTACCCGGCTACGAGGAGAGCGCAGAGCATGCCACCGAGCTGACGTCCCGTTCCCGGGGCTCCTCGGCGAGCTCGACGAAGAACAACAGAAGCTGTCGGACACGATGGTCGCCTACTGGACCTCGTTCGCCCATCACGGTCGCCCCGTCGCACCCGGTGCGCCTCGCTGGCCTTCCGGGACTCCGGCGACGTACTTCAGCTGGCTCCTGGCGAGGCAGGGGTTCGCCCGGTGGACACGGCCGCGACGAGCCACTGTGAGTTCTGGGCCGCCGTTCTCGGTTGATGCACGATCTCACAACGATGGCCCGCCACCTCAAGGGGTAGCGGGCCGTCGGTGTCCAAAGACACGTAGAGTGCCACGCATGAATCTGCGGAAGCTCGCTGCTGCCCTGACCGTTCCCGTCCTCGGCCTGGCGCTTGCCGCCTGCGGTGGCGGCGACGAGGGTGGCACCTCCCCGTCAGGTGCGAAGCTGGTCAAGGCCGACACCCTGACCATCTGCACGCACCTTCCTTACAAGCCGTTCGAGTTCAACGAGGGCGGCGAGGTCGTCGGCTTCGACATCGACGTGCTCAAGATCGCGGCTGACGCCGAGAAGCTAGAGACCGAGGTCGTCAACATCGGCTGGGAGACCATCGTCTCCGGTGAGGCCCTCAACTCCGGCAGGTGTGACGTCGCCGCTGGCGCGATGACGATCACCGAGGAGCGCGAGAAGGTCATGGACTTCACCGAGCCCTACTTCGAGGCGACCCAGGCCCTGATGACCAAGAAGGGCGCGGGCTACACCGCGCTCGAGGATCTCGGTGGCAAGACCATCGCGGTCCAGGAGGCGACCACCGGCGCCGACTACGTCAAGGAGAACGCTCCCAAGGACGCCAAGATCATCACGCTCGAGGACTCCGCGCTGATGATGCAGGCGGTCAAGTCCGGCAAGGCCGACGCCGGCGTCAACGACAACGGTCTGCTCTACGACTTCGTCAAGGACAACCCTGACATGGAGATCACCAGCGAGTTCCAGACTGGTGAGGCGTACGGCTTCACGGTCAAGAAGGGCGGCAACGACAAGCTGCTCGAGGTGCTCAACAAGGGCATCAACGACAAGGCCGCCTACGACAAGGTCTACAAGAAGTGGTTCGGGGAGGCTGCCGCGCAGTGACCAGCGCGGCAGTGGTTCCCAAGAAGCGGATGTCGCCGCGCAAGCGCGCGGCGCTCGTCCGTTATATCCAGTACGCCATCCTGGTGGCGCTGGTCGTCTTCGTCGCGGTCATCGCCGACTGGGGCGAGATCAGTCGAGCGTTCCTCGACCTCGACATCGCGGCGCAGCAGTTCCCCGACGTCATTGTCATCGCGCTCAAGAACACGATCATCTACACCGCCTGCGGGTTCGCCTTCGGGCTGGCTTTGGGTCTCGTGCTCGCGTTGATGAGGCTCTCGAGCGTGGGCCCCTACCGGTGGATCTCCACCGGGATCATCGAGCTCTTCCGCGGTCTGCCGGCGCTGGTCGTCTTCCTGGTGCTGGGTCTCGGCTACTCGCTCGCCTTCGGTGAGCAGCTTCCGGGCGGCAACCTCGGCACGGTGACTCTGGCGCTGGGTCTGGTCGGCGGCGCCTACATGGCCGAGACGATCCGGGCCGGCATCCAGGCGGTGCCGAAGGGTCAGTACGAAGCGGCGCGCACCCTCGGCATGACGCACACGCGGGCGATGGTCACCATCGTGCTGCCGCAGGCGTTCCGGGTGATCCTGCCGCCGCTGACCAACGAGCTGATCCTGCTCACCAAGGACTCCTCGCTGGTCTACATCCTGGGTCTTTCGCTGGATGAGTACGAGCTCACCGCGTTCGGTCGCGAGGCCATGAACGCCAACGCCAACCTGACCCCGATGGTCACCATCGCGCTGTGCTACCTGATGATCACGGTGCCGCTCTCGATCGTCGTACGCCGCATGGAAGCCAAGTCCGGGAAGGCCCGCTGATGACCCAGACGACCTCCGATCGTGGCGCAGCCGCGATCGACGTACAGCAGCTGCACAAGTACTTCGGCGACAACGAGGTGCTCAAGGGCATCGACTTCCACATCGGTCGGGGCGAGGTGGTCTGCGTGGTCGGGCCCTCCGGGTCCGGCAAGTCGACGCTGCTGCGCTGTGTGAACCTGCTCGAGCAGCCGACCAGCGGCACGATCCTGGTCGAGGGTGACGAGATCACCGACCCGGACGCCGACGTGGACGCGCTGCGCGCGCGGATCGGGATGGTCTTCCAGCAGTTCAACCTGTTCCCGCACATGACCGTGCTGCGCAACCTGACGGTCGCTCAGGAGAAGGTGCTCAAGCGGGGCCGGGCCGAGTCCACCAAGATCGCTCGGGCCAACCTGGAGAAGGTCGGGCTCTCGGACAAGGCCGACGCCTACCCGGCTCACCTCTCCGGTGGTCAGCAGCAGCGTGTCGCCATCGCGCGGGCGCTGTCGATGAACCCCGACATGATGCTCTTCGACGAGCCGACCTCCGCGCTGGACCCCGAGCTCGTCGGGGACGTTCTGGCGGTCATGAAGGACCTGGCTGCCGAGGGCATGACCATGATGGTGGTGACCCACGAGATGAGCTTTGCCCGCGAGGTCGCCGACAAGGTGGTCTTCATGGACGGCGGTGTGATCGTCGAGGAGGGTCTCCCCGCCGACGTCCTCGGCAACCCCCAGCACGAGCGCACCCAGGCCTTCCTCGCCCGGGTGCTCTGAGGCGTGACGTTCACCGACGCAGCTCGGTGAACCTCACGCTCGCCACCGGCGCGGTGACCACTGCCAGAGCGAGGCAGAGGCCCGCGCCGGCGAGCCAGACCGTCGGGACTCCGTGCGACAGCAGACCGGTCGCGAGCATCGGCCCGATCGTCTGCGCGATCCCCCAACAGGTCCCGTACGCCGCCAGGTAGCCCGCCCGCGAGCCGTCGGTGGCCGCTAGGCCGGCCACGAGCGCGATCGGCGGGCCTAGGAGAAGAACCTCACCGAGTGCCACGATCGCGGAGCCGACCGCGAGGAGCGGCAGCGGCGCTGCGTACGCGATGACGGCGAAGCCGACGGCCATCAGGACCAGTCCCGCGCGGATGAGCGTGAAGGGCCGAGCGGCGGCGCCGCGGAGCAGGCGCTGGCCGGCGATTGTGGTCAGTGCGGCGACCACGAGCAGCCAGCCGGTGGCGGCGGCGTCGTGCCCACGAGCGGAGACGGTGAGCGGGAGAGCGATCGTGCTCAGGATCCACGCGGTGGCGAACCCGGTGCCGAGCGCGAGCATCGTCAGGAGCCGGCGGTCACGCCAGGGGCTCGGCCCGGACCGCTGCCGGCTCCCACCCCGACCAGCGGTGTCACGTACGAGTGCCAGGACGAGAACCGCGGCGCACAGACAGGTGAGCGCGTCGACGACGAAGAGCAGGCGCAGGTCGACGCCGCCCACGAGAGCGGCCAGGGCTCCTGCCGCCACACCGGCGACGGCCATCGCGGCGCCATAGAGTCCGTACGCCTGCGGCCGCCGCTCCACCTCCACCGACTCCGCGATCAGCGCCTGGGAGGCGGGCTCGTAGATCTCGTACGCCAACCCGAGCAGGGTCGCGCCGATCAGCGCGCCCGCGATCCCGGCAGACGCGGCGATGACCAGCTGGGCCACGGCGCAGGCGATGAGCCCCGCGACGATGGTCGGCCGGCGGCCCACCGTGTCGGCCATCCAGCCACCGAGGAGCCGCGAGGGGATGGTGGCGACTCCGAAGGCCGTCACGACAGCGCCGGCTGTGGCGAGGGAGGCGCCGTGCACCTCGACCAGGGCGACCGCCATGAAGGCCATCGCGAACGAACCCAGCCGGTTGACCGCTCTGGCGATGACCAGCACGACGAGGGATCGCGGCCACCGTGTGCCTCGGTGACTGGTCAATGGTTGAATGGCAGTCATGGCTGAGACCGTAGAACCCGAACTCGTGACTGGTCAAATACATTTCGACAGTCACGTGCATACGGTGACCGAGCAGGCCTGCAAGCTCGTCAACGCCCTGACCCCGGGGCACGACGGCACCCGTCCGGTGCAGCCGCCTCCCTCCGGCCGGCGGGCGCTGGCCGTCAGCGACCTGCTGGCCCGTCCCGACTACCAGCCCCAGGTCGAGGAAGCCGACGCTGACGGGATGGTCGCGCTCGCCGAGTCGCTGCGAGTCGTGTTCGAGGCAGCGGCGGGCGGCGACCTCGACACCGCCGCCACCGCGGTCAACGCGCTCATGCGCGACATGGGCTCCGTTCCGCAGCTCGACCGGGCTCGAGGGGGAGGCTGGGCGCTGCACTTCCACGGACGCGACCCCGGCCTCGTCATCGGCTGGGGTGCGGGAATCGCCGCCGGCCTCGCGCTGGCGATCGGCTCCGACCTGGCCGGCCGCCTCGGTGTCTGCCAGGCGGACCCGTGCGACCGCGTCTTCGTGGACACCTCCAAGAACGCCGGACGCCGCTTCTGCTCCACCCGCTGCCAGAGTCGGGTGAAGGCCGCCGCCCACCGCGCCCGCCAGAAGTAGTTCGGGACGTTCTGGTCCATCTACGGGCCGGTAACCGACAGGAACGCCCCGAACTACCTTCTAGAGTTGCCGCGCGCGAACCGATTCCGGTTCGCCGATTCGTACGCCACGACCGGCCACCCGCCGCAGCCATACACCGACAGGATGGACGTCGTCGGCTTCCTCCTGGTCCGCCTGGGGGAGCGGCTAGCTGCGGTCATGGCGAGATACCGCTGAGACGGACCCTCGCGGTCGATAGGGTCTGCGACGTGCCAACGCCTGACGACTACTACGTGACCCTCGGTGCGCTGCAGGCCGAGTTCGCCGCCGCGCTGAAGCAGGCCGACCCGGATCTGCCGGTTCCGTCCTGCGACGACTGGACGGTCGGAGACCTGGCCGATCATCTGGCCGGGGTGCACCACTGGGCGGCGGCGATGGCGCGCGACGAGGACGAAGAGCCGCTGCCGGTGCCGTTGGACCTGGTCGCAGCCTATGAGGCACAGGCCGCCGAGCTGCGCGAGACGCTCTCGGCGCTGGGGCCGGAGGCGACCGGCCGGATCCTCAACGGGCTGACCGAGGACGGCCGCGGGCCGGTCTCGTTCTGGTTCCGGCGACAGGTGCACGAGACGCTCGTCCACCTCTGGGACATCCGGGCCGCGCTCGGACTCGCCGCACCCGAGGCGACCCCGGAGCTCTGGGCCGACACGGTCGACGAGGTGCTGGCCGTGATGTACCCGCGGCAGATCGCCCTGAAGCGCACGCGCAAGGTCGTCACCCGCATCGAGCTGACCGCGACCGACATCGACCAGACCTGGGCGATCGGGGCTCCGAACGCGGTGCAGAAGGTGTCCGTCACCGGATCCGCTCGTGACCTGGCGC
>JALZDD010000862.1 GCA_030862715.1 Actinomycetota bacterium
CGGACCACCCTGGGCCGCACGATCACCGAGGCCGACATCGTCCTGCACGCCGGCCAGACGGGCGACTTCTTCCCGCACCACATGGATGCGGAGTGGATGGCCACCCAGCCGGCGGGACAGCGGATCGCCCACGGGACGCTGATCCTCGCCGTGGCGGTTGGGATGACGGCCACCGACATCAACCCACAGTCCATGTCCTACGGCTACGACCGGATCCGGTTCATCGGCCCGGTGTTCATCGGCGACACCATCACCGTCACCGCCGAGATCACCGAGACGTCGGAGCACCGGAAGAAGCCGGACGAGCTCGGCTATGTCCATGAGCTCGTCACCGTCACCAATCAGCGTGGCGAGACGGTGCTGGTGCTGACCCACCTCTACCTCGTGAACAAGCGCCACCCATCTCCTCAGGAGGATCCCTCGTGACCCGTATCACCGCTGTCGATGTCACCGATGTCCGCTTCCCGACCTCTGTGTCGATGGACGGGTCCGACGCCATGAACAAGGACGGTGACTACTCGGCCACGTACGTCGTGGTGAGCACCGACGACCCGGAGCTGTCCGGCTTCGGCTTCACCTTCACCATCGGGCGCGGCAACGACATCTGCACCCTGGCGGCGCAGCGCCGCGGGGAGCCGCTGGTCGGGCGAGAGGTGAGCGACGTGGTGGGTGACCTTGGCGGGGTCTACCGGGACCTCGCCTCGGACTCGCAGCTGCGCTGGCTGGGCCCGGAAAAGGGGGTCGAGCACCTGGCCCTCGCCGCGGTCATGAACGCGGTCTGGGATCTGGCTGCCCGGAAGGCCGGTAAGCCGCTGTGGCGGCTGCTGGCCGACATGACCCCCGAGGAGCTCGTCGACGTCGCAGACCTGAGCTACCTGAGTGACGCCCTCACCCGGGAGGAGGCCCTGGACATCCTCCGCGCCAGCGTCCCCCACCGTGAGGAGCGGATCCGTCACCTCGAGTCGACCGGCTATCCCTGCTACACCACGTCTGCCGGCTGGCTGGGCTACTCGGACGACAAGCTCCGCAGGCTGGCCGCCGAAGCCGTGGACTCCGGCTACACGCACATCAAGCTGAAGGTCGGCGCGAACCTGGAGGACGACATCCGGCGCTGCGAGATCGCGCGGGAGGTGATCGGCTGGGACGCGAAGCTGATGATCGACGCCAACCAGGTCTGGGACGTGCCGCAGGCCATCGAGTGGGTCAACGCGCTGGCGCGCTTCGAGCCGTGGTGGATCGAGGAGCCGACCAGTCCCGACGACATCCTCGGCCACGCCGCCGTACGCAAGGCGGTCGCCCCGATCGGGGTGGCCACCGGCGAGCACGGCATGAACCGGGTGCTCTTCAAGCAGATGTTCCAGGCGGAGGCCATCGACTTCTGCCAGCTCGACTCCGCGCGGCTGGCCAGCATCAACGAGATCCTCTCGGTCTATCTGATGGCGAGGAAGTTCGACGTCCCGGTCTGTCCTCATGCCGGTGGGGTTGGCCTGTGCGAGCTCGTCCAGCACCTCTCCGTCTTCGACTACGTCGCCGTCTCGGGCACGCTCGAGGACCGGGTCACCGAGTTCGTGGACCATCTCCACGAGCACTTCACGGACCCGTGCATCGTCGAGAACGGCGCCTACCGGCTGCCGTCCAGGCCGGGCTACAGCGCGGAGATGCACCCCGCGTCGGTGGCGACGTACGCCTATCCGGACGGCAGCTACTGGGCGACCCGGTGAGCCGCAGATGATCATCGACAGCCACCAGCACGTCTGGGACCTCACCCGCTCGCCCTACCCCTGGCTCGGTCCCGACGTCCCCGAGTACAACCGCACGTTCACCTTCGACGAGGTCCAGCCGCAGCTGCGGGCGCAGGGTGTGGACGCGACCGTGCTGGTCCAGTCCGACGACCACGACGGGGACACTGACCTGATGATCGAGGTCGCCGACCGACATCCCGAGGTGGTGGGGATCGTCGTCTACGTGCCGCTGGACCAGCTGGACCTGGCCGCCGAACGGCTCGAGTCGCTGCGCGGAGACGACCGGGTGGTCGGCGTACGCAACCTCATCCACAACATCCCCGACCCCGACTGGATCCTCCGTCCGGACGTCGCCGAGGGGCTCGGGTTGCTGGAACGGCTCGGCCTCACCTACGACCACGTCTCGGTGCTGCCACGCCACCTCGAGCACATCGCGACGGTCTCCGAACGCCACCCGGATCTGCGGATCGTGATCGACCACCTCTCCAAACCACCGATCGGTGAGGCCGAGCGGGAGCCGTGGTGGAGCCTCATCGAGCGGGCGGCTGAGAACCCGAGGGTGTTCGGCAAGGTCTCGGGCCTCTATCCGGGTGCGGCGCCGGACGGCTGGACCGTGGCCGGCATCCAGCCGTTCGTCGACCGGGCGGTCGAGGTGTTCGGCCCGAGGCGGCTGATGTACGGCGGAGACTGGCCGATCTCCACCGCCGCGGGTGGCTACGAGCGGGTCTTCGCCGGTCTCCAGGACGCGTTGGCGGGCCTGTCGAGCGACGAGCGCGAGGAGATCTATGCCGGCAGCGCGCGCCGCTTCTACGGGCTCGACGAGCAGCGGCTGGCAGCGGCGGAGGCGTCCGCTCGGAACGCGCTCTGATCTCACAGAGATCAGATCATTTGTCCGTCCTGACTGTCACCTCTCGGCCTATATCGGCCATCGCGAGCCCAAATCTCGGCAAGCATCGACATGACGTGTGATGTCTATTACATTGAAACAACCGATGTTTGCCCCATCTGGGGCGTGAGTCAGGAGGAAGCTGATGGTGGACTTCACGAGACGACGGGTGCTGCAGGCCGCCTCGGCGCTGGCGGGCGGCGCCCTGGTGCAGCCGGTCGTCGCCGAGGCGGCTACGGCCGTCGACGATGAGCCGGAGACCAACCCGCTCGAGCTCTGGTACCGCCAGCCGGCCGCGGAGTGGCTCCAGGCGCTGGCGATCGGCAACGGCCGGATGGGCGCGATGGTCTTCGGCGGTGTGGCCAGCGAGAAGCTGATGCTGAACGAGGACTCGGTGTGGGCCGGCCACCCGCACAGCTACGACCCGCCTCGCGGGGCTGAGGTGCTCCCCGAGATTCGTCGGATGATCTTCGAGGAGAACTGGGTGGGTGCCCAGCGTCTGGCCGACGAGGAGTTCCTGGGGCGACCCAGCGAGCAGGCCTTCTACCAGCCGGTGGGCGACCTGCTGCTCGAGTTCCTCGGCATCGAGGGCGAGCCCGTGACGTACCGGCGCTCGCTCGACCTGCGTTCGGCGACCGCGATCTCGGAGTTCGAGGTCGGCGGCGTGCGCTACCGCCGCGAGGCGTTCGTCAGCCACGCGGACCAGGTGATGGTCGTCCACCTCACCGCGGACCAGGCCGAGAAGGTCTCGTTCAACGCCACCTTCGAGTCACCGCAGCAGAGCGACGTACGTCCCCACGACGCGCGAACGCTCGCGCTGGAGGGCATCAGCGGGCCCACGGAGGGGATGGAGGGTGCCGTCCGCTTCGTCAGCCTCGTCCGTGCCGAGACCGAGGGCGGAACCGTCCAGTGCCAGGGAGCCCACCTGCGGGTACGCAACGCCACCTCGGTGACACTGCTGCTCTCGATGGCGACCAGCTACCGCAACTACGCCGACGTGAACGCCGACCACATCGGCCGAGCGACGAAGCCGCTGGAGGCGGCGACCGGGCGCGGGTACGGGCAGCTGCGGTCGGCGCACGTGCGGGACTATCAGTCGCTCTTCGGCCGGGTCGACATCGACCTGGGCACCTCCGCCGCGATCGAGAAGCCGACCGACGAGCGGGTGGCGGCGTTCCGTGCCGGCGGCGACCCGCAGCTGGCGGCGCTGTGGTTCCAGTTCGGGCGCTACCTGCTGATCTCGTCCTCCCGGACGCCCGGGCAGCCGGCCAACCTGCAGGGCCTGTGGAACTACAAGATGCAGCCCGAGTGGCAGTCGAAGTACACCCTCAACATCAACGCGCAGATGAACTACTGGCCCGCCGGCCCGGCCAACCTCGCGGAGTGCTGGGACCCGATGTTCGCGATGACCGAGGAGCTCGCGGAGGTCGGGCGGAACACCGCCAAGAA
Source organism: Actinomycetota bacterium (assembly GCA_030862715.1). Next base: position 4,078 of record JALZDD010000862.1, read on the forward strand.
GATGTGGGGGTCGGACAAGGGCTGGGTCGCCCACCACAACACCGACGGCTGGCGGGGAACCGCACCGGTCGACTTCGCCTACTACGGAGTCTGGCCGATGGGCGGCGCCTGGCTGTCGCTGCTGTTCTGGGAGCGCTACGAGTACACCGGCGACAAGGCGAACCTCGCCGAGCACTTCCCGACCCTGCGCGGAGCGGTCGAGTTCTTCCTCGAGACGATGGTGCGCGACGAGCAGTCCGGCTACATGGTCACCTGCCCGTCGCACTCGCCGGAGATCAAGCACCACGAGCAGGACGACGAGGGGGTCAGCATCTGCGCCGGCCCGAC
>JALZDD010000863.1 GCA_030862715.1 Actinomycetota bacterium
TCGGCCACCACCTCGGGGTAGTAGCCGGTGCGGTCGATCTCGGTGCGCAGGTCGTCGGCGCGGTCGAGATCATCGGTGCGGGTGCTCATGGGTGCCAGTCTGTCACGCTCGCGTGTAGCACGGGCTACTGGCGGCGCCGGAGTACGCCTGGAGCATTGCCGTCGACTTTCCCGTTCTGATGGTGTAAATCCTTGCAACGCACCAGACACCGGCGGAGGGAAGCCATGGACGGGATCGGGCTCAGTCAGGCGATCGAGACGTTGAGACAGGAGCTCTCCGACGCCCAGGCGAGCGGGCGCGATGGTGAGGTGCGGTTCGGGCTGGAGACGGTCGACCTGGAGCTCAGCGTCGCGGTCACCAAGGACGCCAACGGCAAGGTCGGCTGGAAGATCATCGAAGCCGGAGGATCGGTGGGGACGGAGCGTACGCAGACGATCAGGCTGTCGCTGAAGCCACTGCCCAGCGGTGCCGCGTCCGCGCACGAGAACGTCGGCGGGATCATCATCGCCGGCGAGAAGTCCCCGTCACGCGACGGCCACGCATCCGAGCACCCCGTCCCCACGATCGACACGGCCGAGGAAGCCGAATAGTCGTCAGATGACGAGCCACCCGTCCGGTCCGGCGAACGATCGAGTCGTCGCCGTCGTCGTCCACGTCTCCGAGACGCGGGAGAAGTGGGGCACCGGATACCTCGTCTCTCCGCACGAGGTCCTGACGGCCTGGCACTGCACCGTCGACAACCCGGACACCGCCGACGCGACACCCCGTCCTCATGTCACGGTCCGCCGGAAGCGCCGGGACGGCACCTGGGAGCACAGCTCCGTCGCGGACATCACCGCGAGCCGGCAGCGGGACCATGCCGGCTGGGGTCTCGACATCGCGCTCATCACGCTCGCCGATCCCCCGTGGCGCGACGCCGACTGGGAGCTGCCGACCTTCGCGCGGTGCGACCGACACGGAGGCGGCTCGCTGCGTGACTGCGAGGCGCACGGCTACCCCAGCTTCGCGATCGACCCGACCGATCCGGATCGGAAGCCCTCCATCGCGACGCTGTCTGGCACGATCAGGCTCGGGGACCGAGCGAACGAGGCGTACGAGCACCTGATCCTGCGTGACCCCGAGATCGGGACCGTCAATGATCCGCTGGCCCCAGCCGGCAAGTCGCCGTGGGGCGGACTGTCGGGTGCCCTGGTCTTCTACGACGGACACGTGCTCGGCCACGTCGTCGAGCACCATCCGAACATGGGAACCAACGCGGTCAAGGTCATTCCCGTCTCCCGGCTCGCCCGAGCCACGAAGCAGCGTGCGATACAGATCGCCGGACGCCTGGGCATCACCTCGGAGGAGAGCCTCGCGCTAGTAGGCCCGCCGACGCCTCCCCGCACGTCTGGCCATGGCGAACGACACAGCCTTGCACCGAGGTCTCTGCGTCTCGTCCGAGACGGCCTGCCCCGCGAGGAGCTCGGCATCAAGGAGTCCACCAGGCTCCCCGCCGACCTGCCGGACACCGCTGACGTGGACCTGTCGACCAGCTTCCCGCTGTACGTCGCGCGCGACCACGACCAGCGGGTCCGCCAGGCCATCCAGACCGCCGCGGACTCAGGTGGCGGCATCGTGCTCCTCCGCGGCGAGCCGGGCTCGGGCAAGTCCCGGTGCCTCTACGAGGCGGTCCGAGAGGTCCTCCCCACGTGGCGGTTGTTCGCCCCCGTCGGCGACAACGCGTCAGCCGAGCTCAGGGAGTGGGCTCGAGGGACCGACCTGGGTCGGACGGTGATCTGGCTGGACGAGATCGCCGGCTTCCTCGGGTCGGACAAGGTGCCGTATCGAGTGTTCAAGGACCTGCTCGACGACCGGGACAACCCTGTCGTCATCCTCGGCACGATCTGGCCCAACACCTACGCGGACCTCATCTCTTCCTCGTCCTCTCCGGACGGCCGGGACTACGGAGGCCGCGACTACGGCGGCCACGACGCACGCCTGCTGCTCAAGTGGGCGCCTCCCGATCGGGTTCCTCTCGAGCCCATCGACATCGGACTGGAGTTCTCCGAGGAGGAGTACGAACGGGCAGCATCCCTGGCCGCTCGCGATCCACGGCTGGCATCTGCCGTAGCCGAGGACGGTCAGTCTCTCGCGGAGAGCCTCGCCGCGGCTCCTGCGATCCGTGAGCGGCTGTACGGGGACAACAAAGACCTGGGCCAGACCGTGTTGCGCGCCTGTGCGGACATTCAGCGCTACCTGCACCCCGAGGTCATGCCCGTTCCAGGCACGGTGCTGCGGGCAGTCGCGCTCACCTATATGACACGTTCCGAGCGTGCGACGCTCGCCTCACGCTCCGACTGGTTCGACGAAGCGGTCGCGTGGGCGTGCGCGCCCGTCAGGGGCAGCGGCAGCGCGGCGATGCAGGCACTCGCTCCGGCAGACCCGGCTGCCGACGAGGGTGAGATCGAGGGCTACGTCGTCTCGCACTTCTTGCTTCGAGGTGGCCCCGACGATCCGCCTGCGGAGCTGTCCGAACATGCTTGGCGAAAGCTCGCCAAACATGCTGATGAGATGCAGCCGACGATGCTCGGCCAGCTCGCCCGTGTGGCGTACCGCAAGGATGACTTCCCCCACGCCGAGGAGATTGCGCACAGCGCAAAGGGCCGGGACGCCGCCGCACTTCTGACGCTCGGCAACGTGAAGCTCGAAGACGGCGACCGCGACGCCGCCGAGCAGTTCTACCTCGAGGCCCACGTCCTCGACGAGACGTACTCTCCCGCGATGAACGCGCTCGGGTTCCTCGCCTACAAGGACGGTCGCTTCGGTGAGGAGCGCGAGTGGTACGAGCGGGCTCATCACGCCGATGGTTCTGCCGTCTGGCCGATGAACAACCTGGGTGTCCGCGCCCGTATCGAGGGCAACCAGCAGGAGGCGGACGATTGGCATCTGAAGGCGTTCGAGGCCGATCCCACCATGCCGCGGACGATGACCAACCTGGGCACCATCGCCGCCCGCCGCGGAGCAGTGGCGGAGCAGCGCGACTGGTACCAGAAGGCCCATGCCAGCGACCCGTCCGTCTACTGGGTGATGCACACCCTCGGATACATCGAGGAACGAGCCGGCGACGCCGCGGCTGCCCTCGCGTGGCGAGAGAAGGCCCTCGCCTGCGCGCAGAGCGCCGTCGACTCCTGCCGCCGCCTGAGGGAGGTCCACCCCACGAGGTATGCGTACTCGCTCACGGAGAAGCTTCGAGACCTCGGTGACGCCCACGCTGCTCTCGGGCAGCACGACGAGGCGCTGATCGTGGCCCAGGAGGAAGTCGCGCTCCACCGCGACCTGGTCCAGAGATCCGAACGGATGCTTCCGGAGCTGGCGGAGGCCCTTCGCACCCTCGGCATCCGGCTGAGCGCGGTGCAGAAGACTCAGGAGTCTCTCCTCGTCAGCACTGAGGCGGCCTATGCCTACAAGGAGCTCGCAGACCGCAACCCACGGGCGTTCCGCGGCGGCTACGCCGCCGCTCTTCACGACGCCGCGTACGCCTACGGCGACCTCAATCGCGAGGTCGCCGCGCGCATCATGCGGCGTCAGGCGCTCCGGAGCTATCGGTATGTCGCCGATCAGGACAGCGACTGGCAGATCCCGCTCGCAAGCTGCCTGGAGGCTCTGGCGGCCAGCTACGCCAACCACCTGTCCACCGCGGAG
>JALZDD010000868.1 GCA_030862715.1 Actinomycetota bacterium
GAGCCCTTGGTCCTTGGCATCGAGACGTCGTGCGATGAGACGGGGATCGGGGTGGTGCGCGGGCACACGCTGCTGGCAGACGCGGTGGCGAGCAGCGTCGAGGAGCATGCCCGGTTCGGCGGGGTCGTGCCGGAGGTCGCCAGCCGGGCGCACCTGGAGGCGATGGTGCCGACCATCGAGCGTGCCTGCGAGGAGTCGGGCATCAAGCTCCACGACGTCGACGCGATCGCTGTCACTTCGGGACCGGGCCTCGCGGGTGCGCTGTTGGTCGGAGTGGCGGCGGCCAAGGCGCTCGCCCTCGGGCTCGACAAGCCGATCTTCGGCGTCAACCACCTGGCTTCCCACGTCGCGGTCGACCAGCTGCAGCATGGTCCGCTTCCCGAGCCCTGCGTCGCCATGCTCGTCTCCGGCGGCCACTCCAGCCTGCTCAAGGTCACCGACATCACCGAGGGTGTCGACCCGATGGGCGCGACCATCGACGACGCCGCGGGCGAGGCCTTCGACAAGGTCGCCCGCCTGCTCGGCCTCGGCTTCCCGGGTGGTCCCGTGATCGATCGGACCGCCACGTCGGGCAGCTCGATCGCGATCGACTTCCCTCGCGGACTCACCGGCCGACGCGACCTGGAGCGTCACCGCTTCGACTTCTCCTTCTCCGGCCTCAAGACCGCGGTCGCCCGATGGATCGAGGCCAAGGAGCGCAGCGGCGAACCCGTCCCGATTGCCGATGTGGCCGCCAGCTTCCAGGAGGCCGTGGTCGACGTCCTGGTGCGAAAGGCGCTCGACGCAGCCTCCTCCGAAGGCATCGAGGACATCATCATCGGCGGCGGGGTCGCGGCCAACAGCCGGCTCCGGGTGCTCGCCGAGGAGCGCGCCACCAAGCTCGGCATCCGCGTCCGGGTCCCACGCCCGGGGCTGTGCACGGACAACGGCGCGATGGTGGCGGCTCTGGGGGCGGAGATGGTGGCCAGGGGACGTACGCCTTCGGCGCTGGACCTCCCGGCTGACTCCTCCCAGCCGATCACCACCGTCCTGGTCTGATCGGGTCTGAGCCTCAGAACGGTCGCACCAACAGACAGGTCCCCTCGCCGGCAACCCTGGTGAGCACGATCGTGGCCTCCTCAGAACCGGACAGCGCGAGTCGCTTGCGGAGCTGGTCGGGCACGACCTGTACGCCGCGCTTCTTGATCGTCAGCTTCCCGATCCCGCGCTGGCGCAGCGCCGCCTTGAGCTGCTTCTCGCGGTAGGGGAGCTCCTCGAGCACCTGATACCCGCGGGCGAACGGTGTCTCGAAGGAGGCGGAGGAGGCGACATACGCGATGTGCTCGTCGACCAGATGACCCTGCACCCCGGCGGCTACGGCGGTGACCAGCCCGGCACGGATCACGGCCCCGTCCGGCTCATATAGGAACTCGGCGACCGGGCCGACCTCGGCGCCGGGGTCGTCCTCGGAGGTGAGCGTCGCCAGCCCACGCTCGCCGATCACGGTGGCCCGCCGGTGCGTGCTGGCCAGCGACCCCGACCACAGCGCGGCCTCCTTGACCTCGCCGCGGTCGCTGACCCATTCGGCCTCGACCTTGTCGGGTACGAGGTCGTGCGGGATCCCGGGGGCGACCTTCACGCACGCATCGCGGGCGAAGAGCGTCTCGACCCACGACCAAGGCGGTGTCCACCCCTCCGCGGAGAAGACCCGGCCCATGGCGCCGCGACGTGCCGGGTCGGCGTACGCGACGTCGAAGGGCGAATGGTCGACACCTGTCGCATCGGCGACGGTGACGGCGCCTGGCAGCCCCAGGGCGTCGAGATTCGCCTGGGCGACGGCGACCCGCTCCGGATCGTTGTCGACCCCGGCGGCAGTGAGCCCGGCGCGTGAGGAGGCGATCAGGTCGCCGCCGATCCCGCAGCCCAGGTCGATGACGCTCGCCGCGTCGAAGGCACGCAGCCGCGCCGCCCGGTGGTGAGCGACGGCGAGGCGGGTGGCCTGCTCGAGGCCGTCGGGGGTGAAGTACATCCTCGGCGCCAGGTCGCCGAACTTGGCGGCCGCCTTCCGGCGCAGGTCGACCTGGGTCATCGCCGCGGCCACGCGCTCGGCCGACTCGTCCTTGCGCAGGGCGGTCTGCACCGCCAGGGCCGGATCCTTGCCGTCCGACTCTATTGACAGCGACATCTCGGTGGCCTGCGCCAGCAACCGCTGCCCGTCATCGGTCAGCAACCAGGAGAAGGCGTCGAGATCCATGCGACCGATCCTCTCAGGCCGGTTTCCGGTCCGGGCAAACTCCGTTACCCCGCGGGGTGTTTGTGACCTAGGATCCGCCGGGTGCGTAGATCCCCCCGCATGACCTCTCTGACCCCTCTGACCGTCTCGGCGGCCGCGGCCGTCATCACCCTGCTGTCCCTGTTGCTCGCCGTGCCGGCTTCGGCCGACACCG